>JAZKGH010000279.1:0-10260 GCA_040386055.1 Bacteroidota bacterium | reverse complement strand
AAAAGACTTCCTTTTCAAAATCAGCCTTCATCCCAAATATCCCTTGCCATATTTCTTCTGGAATTAATAATACAGTTTCGTATAGCCTTTGGGATTCGTCGTTAACATCCAGTTTACTTTTCATTATTGAAATAAATTGAGCGTGGTGACAAGAAAACAACTGTCGAGAATGAAGGAAAATGAAGCGCACGTTATATAAAGTGCGTGCCTTAAGTGCGTTTATTCACGATTTTCTCGCAGATCCCACATTGCTTGATACCACTGTATTCAGCACCATTATATATGATGCCTTTCGATTTTTTTTCCAACAACCAGGTTTGATGCTTTGTTTTTCTTCTAGATATTAAGGAATAAGTATTGGTTAATTTATTTAGATTTTGTGCTTTTTACAAATGATGGTTTTTAATGTGCGGTTTTACTTGTTCTAGGTCCATAGCTCGATCTCTGGGACCAAATTTGACCGCAATGGGCACAAATAGAAGCCAGAAAGCTTTCATAAAAGGTATATTAGCTAACTTAATACCTAATCTTGGCCTATCATTAACGCGAGATATAATAGAGTACAGAATATCATTGAGCCCAAACAGAAATACAAAAAAGTAACCGACACTCGCAAGGGTAGCCAGCGGGTGTTGTCTTAATATCATTGATTTTGCAACCACAATTAACAACAATACCATTTCTAGTAAAGCATAATACCTGAATGGCGGAACAATATGCGATCCCCAATAAACATTTGTGAACAGGAGGTAAAGACAAATAAAGGCGGTTATGGTATTAAATACCTTCACCACCTTTATATATTTGGTTTGATTGAGCAAACTGAATAAATATAAGGCTCCAAACGCAGGAATAAGCGCAATGGAAATCATCTCCATTTTAAAAATCCAGGACCAGGAAACCGGCATATTAAATTGTCGTATCAATATCTCCTGAGTACTGATCACACGCATTGCTGCCGATAAACATAATAAAGAAAAATAAAGTGCTGTCTTATCTATCCTCCTGATGAAATAATACCCCATGAAGTAGAAAAACATCAACAATAATGCACCCGTTATAAATGCTTCTACTATAATATCCTGGTGAAATGCCAATGCAACCGACTCCATTTCTCCTATCTGTATTGAATAATTCAACCCACCTTCCCGGTAAAAATAATTAGATACTTCAAATGCTATTTCAATGGTATCTGATTGAGGGGTGAAAGAAACGATGACAGGGGCATAATCAGGAATGCTTTGCTCTTTAGTGATTCCAAACACTCCACCCTTAGCTATTAAACGGCCATCAATGTATACCCGAAATGCATTACTGATTGTTGGAATCTTTAACGCCAATCGTTTATTTAACGGACAACCCGTTACCTTAACAACAAAAAGTCCATACCCTAATTTCGGATGCCCGTATGAGTCCCAATTACCCGGAACAATAATCTTTTCGGGAACCAATGAATCCTTGTGAGACTGGTATGCAGCAAAGGTTGTTTGCCAATAAAAATTCCATTCACCATCAAGATTGAACACCTTTTTAAATGCATCATGTTTCCCGTAATACATGCCATTGTGAATGGGTAATGACCACCCGATACATGTTTGCAGTAACATCAAAAAAAAGAAAAGACCCTTTTTCATAATACTATATTCAGTTGCAATATGTATATATTTATACAGTAAAACGTAATATTTACATAAAAATCATATAATAAGTTGTCACCAACGGGTGTATAAATAATGCCGGAACATCTTTGTACTTGTTATACTTTTATGCAAGTGAAAAAGCATTTTTATTATGAACAAACCCACTAACGAGAAAAAACTAAGAAAAAATATAGAAGACCTGTTTGCAGGAAACCGGAAGAAGGCCTACAACTATAAACAGGTGGCCGCACATCTTGATATTACCAGCGGAGAATCTAAAGAGAGCATTATTAAACTTTTGAAAACACTGGAGAAGGAAGGCATTATTGAAGAAGTAGCTCCCGGAAAATATACCGCATTATTTGTCTCTTCCTTTATCGAAGGACGTTTGCAAATGACCCAACGCGGGGCGGGTTTTGTGATTCCAAATGAAGGAACCGGTGATATTTATATTGGCAATGAAAACCTGAACACCGCGCTCAAGGGAGATAAAGTTAAGGTAAATGTATTCAGCCAGCGCGGAGGTGATCGTATTTCCGGTGAGATTGTGGAAATCACCCAACGCAACAAAATGGAATTTGTGGGAGTAGTTCAACTTTCACATAACTACGCCTTTTTAGTTCCTGATGATGGGCGCATGTATGCCGATATTTATATTCCGCTTACCAAACTTAACAAAGCTAAAAACGGTGACAAGGCTATAGCCAAAATTACTTCATGGAGTGTAGAAGATAAAAATCCTTTTGGTGAAATTACCGAAGTAATAGGCCGTCCGGGAGAACACGAAACCGAAATGCATGCCATCATTGCTGAATTTGGATTCTCTGTGAAATTTCCGGAAGCTGTTGAAAAAGAAGCTGAGAAAATTCCAACAACGATTACCAAGGAAGAAATTGCGAAACGAAAGGATTTTAGAAAGGTACTCACCTTTACCATTGATCCTGAGGATGCAAAGGATTTTGATGATGCCATTTCCTTTCAACAGGTTGAAGACGGTATATACGAAATAGGCGTTCACATTGCGGATGTTTCGCATTATGTAATACCCGGCACAAAGCTGGATGAAGAAGCTTTGCATCGCGCAACATCAGTATACCTGGTAGATCGTACCATTCCAATGCTTCCCGAAAAATTATCCAATGGCGTTTGCTCTTTGCGACCAAATGAAGAGAAACTAACTTTTTCTGCGGTGTTTCAAATGAATGACAATGGTGATATTTTGAGTCATTGGCTGGGCAAAACAGTGATTTATTCAGACAGACGGTTTGCGTACGAAGAGGCACAGGAGCGTATTGAATCAGGAAAGGGCGATCTGGCTGAAGAAATCATTATCCTTAATACTATTGCCAAGAAATTAAAAGAACGCAGGTTTAAAAATGGTGCTGTAAATTTTGAAACCGAAGAAGTAAAATTCAAACTGGATGAAAACTTCAAACCAATAGGCATCTTTAAAAAAGTGCGTAAAGATGCCCATAAACTGATTGAAGAGTTTATGTTATTAGCTAACAGAACCGTTGCTGAAGACGTATTCAAAATGGCCAAAGGCGACAACAAAAAAACGTTCGTTTATCGTGTACATGAGCACCCGAGTGATGAAAAACTAAAATTGTTCTCCAACTTTGCTGGTCGTTTTGGTTACCGCATTCAAACATCATCGGCTAAGGCCATTGCGCAATCCTTTAATGATTTACTTGCAGAAGTAGAAGGTAAACCTGAACAAAACATCATCCAACAGATGGCTGTACGCAGTATGATGAAAGCATACTATACCACAAAAAAAACAAGTCACTACGGATTGGCTTTTGATTTTTATACGCACTTTACCTCTCCTATCAGAAGGTACCCGGATTTAATGGCGCACAGGTTGTTGTTCTCTTATTTGCACAAAGGAAAATCAGCTGATGAAGCGCAATACGAAGAGATGTGTAAACAATCCTCAGCAATGGAAATACAAGCTGCGGATGCGGAGCGTGCTTCGGTACGTTACAAACAAGTTGAGTATCTCAAAGATTTTATTGGCGATGAATTTACCGGTATCATTTCAGGTATTACGGAGTGGGGCATGTATGTAGAAATTACCGAATACAAATGCGAAGGCATGATTCGTCTCGCCAACCTTGCCGATGACTTCTACGAATATGATGAAGTAAATCAATGGATCATTGGCAGACGTACCCATAAAAAATATCAATTAGGAGATCAGGTACAAGTCATAGTAAAAGGAGCTGATACCATCAAACGCCAGGTGGATTTAGACATTGTGGGAAATGCTGCCGTAGTGCGGGTACAAAAATCACTGCGCAGACAAGAAAAGACTAAAGGCAAAGCCAGACGAAGTGATAAAAAAGCAGGTGGAAAAAAACGTAGAAGATAAGTTGAAATAAAAAATGCCGCTGATAACCACCCCTTCATTTGCCGGAAACCAATGGCTGAAAGGAAAACACGTTGACACGATTCTTCCTGCCTTGTTTCGTGATATTTCTATTCCATATATACGGGAACGCATTGTGCTCAGCGATGGCGATTTTCTGGATCTGGATTGGTTGAAAAACGGGAACTCAAAAGTACTTGTGCTTTTTCATGGTCTGGAGGGTAGCTCAAATTCACAATACATCAAAGGCATGTCACGCTATTTTTCGGCAAAGGGTTGGGATGTTTGCGCTATGAACTTCAGAACCTGCAGTGGCGAGATGAATACGGTATTGCGAACCTATCACAGCGGAGCAACTGATGATGTAAATGAAGTGATGCAATATCTCCTTTCGCAATACAAATACAATACAATGATAGCAGGAGGATTTAGTTTGGGTGGAAACGTTTTGCTCAAATACCTTGGAGAGCAATTGTTTGAACCACCACCGATTTTACGTACAGCCTTTGCATTTTCCGTACCCTGTGATCTGGCATCCTCTTCATCCAAAATGGCAACACTTGAGAATGCCGTTTATATGAGACGATTTCTGAAAAGTTTAAGATACAAAATGAAGTATAAAGCGGCCCAATTTGAGGGACAAATGAATACAGATGGCATTGACCGCATGCGCACGTTTACCGAATTCGATAATATTTTCACTGCCCCCATAAACGGATTCCTTGATGCTGCCGATTATTACGCCAAGTGTAACTCTCTACAATTTCTTTCAGGAATAACAATTCCAACATTATTGGTAAATGCTCAAAATGATCCTTTTTTAACTTCATTATGTTTCCCAGAAGAACTTGCCAGCTCCCACACGTACTTTCATCTGGAAATGCCCAAATATGGAGGGCATGTTGGTTTTGCTGAACGTTTCCCGAATGAATCCTACTGGAGTGAACCGAGGGCATTCGAATTTAGCACTCAGTTTTGCACATAATTCAAACGAGTTAGAAAAAATAAACTTATTGGCTATATTGGCCCACTTTTTAAGCAAAACGATGGCTGCTTAAATTGCTGAACCTAATAACTATTTACTGAATGAGAACGCTACTATTTATTTTGATACTATTGATTGGCAATACTGCTTTTGCACAAAAAACGAAACTACCGTTAAAGGGATATGACAAGATCGGAGCCTATAACAAAAAGGGTTGGGCAAAAGTTGAAAAAGTCGGAAAAGTGGGCTTTATTGACAGAACAGGAGCAGAAGTGATCGAGTGTATATATGATGAAATTTATCCGTTTGAACGTGGCAGAGCCAAAATTGTGAAAGCCGGAAAATTTGGATTGGTACGTGAATCAGGTGAAGTATTTGTAGAACCTAAATATGATTACATTGGTCCTTTTGTAAATGGATTGGCCATAATAGGACTTGGCACCAGACGTGGGTTATTGGATGAAAACGGGGAAGAGGTAGTGGAAGTCCAATAATTTTTCTTTTCTCAGTTAATAAAGGCTCACTTTCTTATAGGCATTCCGAGGTCTACTTCGATGATTTCGATAGCTCCCGAAGTTTCGGGACGGGACTGTATGACATACCTATCACAACCAAAATATTCGTCTGAAATAGATTATTAATAAATTTTTTAGCACACTTTAGCCCTTTTAAAATAAGGCATCTTCATCCATTTGCCTTCTCCTTCTTTTACCCTTCACAAAAAATTTACTTGCGTATGTTGTTCTTTCTTGCACATATTTGCAGTACACAATGACAACAGTACAACACATATCATTTTCAATGAACCGAATGCATCACTGCATGCGAATGTGTTGCTCTATGTGCATCTAAGCACACATCACAGGTACTCGTCTCACCTACTGAAGCTGACGAAACAATCATTTTCATTTCAGAATTACAAAATCGCATCACAAGTGTATTCATTTAACACACTTCCATTTTCTACAACATCAAGCTGCTATACTTGCGGCATGATGATGATGCGTATGCGTTGCTCACACGAGCAACCACAATCCCACCGTTGATAAGGATGCAGGATGCATCCTGCAACACAGCCAAAATTTAACATCTTAGCCAATCCGTCAGTAGATGGAAAGTAATCCGATGTTTTTTCTGCCGATCATTCACGGTTTTTCTGAATGAACCAATCAACAACAATCAAAAAAATAACAACATGACAACTTATAAATTAGAGACTCAAATCATTCACAATATTCCAGTAGATCCATTAACAGGAGCCATCAGTGTTCCTATTTACCAAACCTCCACATTTGTGCAAGATGCACCGGGCATACACAAAGGATTTGATTATTCCCGCAGCAATAACCCTACACGCAAAGCAGTTGAGGATCTTATAGCTTCATTGGAAGAAGGAGACGCAGGTTTTGCCTTTGCCAGTGGATTAGCAGCAATTGATGCCGTATTGAAATTACTGAAATCAGGAGATGAAATTGTAGCATGCGATGATATATACGGAGGGTCATTCCGCATCTTCACTCATATCTACGAAAAGTTTGGGGTGAAAGTAACCTATGTTGATACAACGGATGTAACAAACGTAATCAACGCTATCACCGATAAAACAAAACTTGTATGGATCGAAACACCAACAAATCCCACACTGAAAATATCAGATATCAGAGCCATCTCAGCCATTGCCCAAACCGTGAATGCATTGCTGGTTGTGGACAACACCTTTGCCTCTCCTATTCTGCAACAACCCATCACACTAGGAGCCGACATTGTAATTCACAGTGCCACCAAATACCTTGGAGGTCACTCCGATATCATTGCAGGGGCTGTGGTTACCCGAACGAAGGAGCTCAGTGAGAAACTGAAGTTTATTCAAAACTCGTCAGGAGCAGTACTTGGCCCCTTTGATTCCTGGTTACTCATCAGAGGAATTGAAACACTTGCTCTGCGCGTTCAGAAACATGCAGCCAATGCACAACGTATTGCTGAATTTCTGAGCAGCCAACCCATCATTGACAAACTTTATTATCCCGGTTTGAAAAAGCATACCAATCACGAAGTTGCTAAAAAACAACAAAGTGCTTTTGGCAGCGTCATTTCCTTCTCATTGAAAGAAGATACTATTCAAGCCGCTGAAGAATTTGTGACGGCCACCAACCTATTCAAACTTGCCGAAAGTTTAGGTGGTATCAAAAGTTTAATCTGCCATCCGGCTCAGATGACTCATAAGTCCATTCCGGCTGAAACACGTCAGGCTTCCGGTGTACAAGATTCATTGATTCGTTTATCGGTAGGACTGGAAGATGCTGACGATTTGATCAATGATCTGAAACAAGCTTTCGATAAGGTTACCAAAAATGTGTCGCAAGCAGAACAAGCACACGTGGCAGAAGTCTGTTAGTACCAAACAATTTGCCACGCTTTAACTACTACTTAATTTAACAATCATCCTTAAACAACATCATCATGACACTTAAACTTGGAGATATAGCACCTGATTTCAACACACAAACCACTCAGGGAGACATCAATTTTCATCAATGGGCAGGTAACAGTTGGGTTATTTTTTTCTCGCATCCTGCCGACTTCACACCGGTATGTACAACCGAATTGGGCACAGTAGCCAAACTTAAACACGAGTTTGCCACTCGCAATGTAAAACCGATTGCTATTAGTCTGGATACACTTGCATCCCATCATGCATGGATCAACGACATCAATGAGACACAAGGGACTATTGTTGATTATCCTATTATAGCTGATCCTGATCGCAAGATTGCCGAGTTGTATGATTTAATTCATCCGAAATCACTGGATAATCTAACCGTACGCTCTGTATTTATTATTGATCCTAACAAAAAAATCAGACTTACTCTCACCTATCCTGCTGCTACCGGTAGAAATTTTCAGGAAATACTTCGTGTGACCGATGCATTACAATTAACGGATACTTACAAAGTGGCCACTCCGGCTAACTGGAAAAAAGGAGAAGACGTTATTGTAACAACCGCCATCAAAACAGAGGAAATCCCTGAACTTTTTCCAAAGGGGCATACACTTATCAAACCCTATTTACGATACACTCCACAACCCAATTTATAAAACCTAACAGTGAACAATACAAACACCAATAATCTCAAACTGATCTCCGACTTTGAAACGAAACATTCGTTCATCGTTTTTCCGGAAGACATTAATTATACAGGAACACTCTTTGGAGGTAAGGTTCTTGCTGAAATGGATTTAACCGCGCTTAAGGCTGCACGCAGAATATTATACGGAACCGAATGTGATGGTGCCGTTACTGTAAGCGTAGATAAGGTAGACTTTATTTCTCCTGCTCATCTGGGAGACATTATAGAGCTAACGGCCTTCATACGTAACCTAGGCCGGACGTCTATCGAAATTTATGTTCATGTAGCTAAAGAAAATCATTTGGGAGAAGTGGCTGTAATCTGTGATGCCACATTTGTGTTTGTTGCCGTGAAAAATGCGAAACCGCATCCTCACAATTGTTTACTGCTCAATAATCAATCCTCTAATTAAAATCATCATGACCAAACAAAAACTTAGAATAGGACTCTTTGGATACGGCTGCGTAGGCAGTGGCTTGTACGATGTGCTGAAACGCACTCCCAATTTCAATGCCGAAATCGTTAAAATTTGTGTGAAGGATAAACACAAACCACGAAATATTCCGGCACATCATTTCACTTTTGATAAAGATGAATTGCTCAATGACGAAAGCATCAATGTAATTGTTGAATTGATTGATAATGCCGATGATGCCTTTGACATTGTGACCAGGGCACTGCAACAAAAAAAAGCGGTAGTAACAGCCAATAAAAAACTATTGGCTGAACATTTTACAGAGCTTTACCTGTTGCAACAGCAGCACAATACACCCTTATTGTACGAAGCTTCTGTAGGTGGTGCCATTCCTATCATCAGAACATTGGAAGAATATTATGATAATGACACCTTGAGTTCTATTGAAGGTATACTGAATGGAACCACCAATTTTATCCTGACTAAAACTGCCAGTGAAGGCAAAGGTTATACGGAAGTGTTGCAGGAAGCACAGGCATTGGGTTTTGCAGAAAGCGACCCAACGCTTGACGTTCAAGCCTTCGACCCAAAATATAAACTCACCATCCTGCTGGCACATGCTTTTGGCTTGATTGTAAAACCGGAAGAAATACTAAATTACGGCATTCATCACCTGACTGAGCGTGATGTACAATATGCCAACGAGAAGGGATACAAACTCAAACTGGTGGCACAGGCGTCTAAAGAGGGTTCTAAAATTAAGGCTTTTATTATTCCAAAATTTGTGCAATCGGAAGATGCTTTTTATACCGTGAACAATGAATTTAATGCCATTCAGATTGAAGCAGCATTCAGCGATAAACAATTATTGAAAGGAAAAGGTGCAGGGAGTTATCCAACCGCAGCAGCAGTACTCTCCGACATTTCGGCTTTGAGTTACGATTACCGTTATGGTTACCGTAAAATCGAACAACACAACCTGGTATCGCTCAATAATGATGTACTGCTGAACATATATCTCCGTTACACTGATAATGATATTTTTGATGTGTTGAATTTTGAAACAGTGGAAGAAGAATTTGTGAGTCGTGAGTATAAATACATCATCGGAAAAATTTCGTTGCAGCAATTATTGAATGCTGATCTCAACAATAGAAATGATATTTTCATTGCTGAAGCACCGGAGCCTATTGTGATTCCATCGCTTGTAAAAGCAGCAGAAGCGATTTTGGAAAATAGTTTGTAGGGATATATCTTTAAAGTATGCGAGTGTATTATGCCCGGTACCTTAAAGACTTCGCAAGACGTATGCGAAACAACCCCACCAAAAGTGAAGCCGAATTATGGTGTCATTTGAAAGGAGATCAATTGTTAGGTGTAGATTTTCATCGACAAAACCAATTGGAAAATACATTGCGGATTTTTATTCGCATGATGTTTTGTTGGTGATTGAAGTGGATGGAGGAAATCACTATTCTGTTGATGCAATGTTTAAAGATGCGAAGAAGACCGAGCATATAGAAAATATCGGGATCACTGTTTTACGGTTTACAGATGAAGAAGTCCTGGAGAAGACGACTTCTGTTCTACAAACGATTCAAGATTATATTGATGAGTTTCGATTGAAGAATTCCAGGGAATAGTCTTGTTTGCCATGTCTTGCGTTGATACTCTCCCTAGCCGTCTCTTGAAGAGAGGGCTAGGGACGGTGTCCACGCGCG
>JAZKGH010000278.1:0-2939 GCA_040386055.1 Bacteroidota bacterium | reverse complement strand
CAGGATGGGTTGTTAAAAACAATTTGAATCCTTTAATCAACCCACTTGGATCTCTTTGTTTCATGAGGTTTCCAGCATGCAAAATGGTAAACGCATCTTTCCTGAAATAATCCGGAAGAACAGTTGATGTATCTACTGAGGCTCCAAGTTGATGTGGAATGATAACACCTGTTGACAAAAAGCCGGGAAAATGTTTCCCCATCCATTCTTTAAGCATAAGACTTGGGAATCCTGAATGGGATGCTTTTTCTGAAACGGCAAGAAAGAATGCTTCTTTTTGCTTGTGTCCCCTTTCAAGCCAATTATAGGGGCTCGGGTAAAAACTAAAAGGATAGGGATCATGAACATAAGCCAACCACTTTGAATGAAGCTGAGGTAGTTGCAATACAGCATAATGAGGTCTGAAGCTTGCTCCCTGACTTAAGGTAATCATCAAATCGGTATCTGATGCATGAATTTGTTGAAGTTGTTTGCGAATACTTTTTGCATCATTGAAATAGGTAAACGAAAATCCAAACAGAGTCTCAATGACTGGATTGATATTGATACCGGTCCAGCGGGCAAGTATGCGTTGTATTCTACTCAATGCATATAGCACATCCATTTTTTTTTCCGGAATAGAAATGCAAATAGTTGAGGGAAGATGAATTTCCTTTCGGGTATAGTGGTATACGGTAAGGGCATATCCTGAAACGGCCAGACTTTCAATAAACGCAATATTGGCTTTTGCACCACTGCCTTCATTCCGGTCAATCGAATCAACAACGATGCTTATTTTCTGGATCATTTGGAAAAGGTCATAATGATGAAATCAACAATGCGTTGTGTTGCTTGCCCATCACCATAAGAATTTTCTGCTTGTTTCATTTTCGCGTAAAGCTGCATATCATCCAGCAACGCATATACTTCGCTTAAGATCCGTTCGGCCGATGTTCCAACAATCTTTGCTGTTCCGGCCTCAACGGCTTCAGGACGCTCAGTTATTTCTCTGAATACCAGTACAGGTTTTCCCAAAGAAGGAGCTTCTTCCTGAACACCACCCGAATCGGTCAGAATCAAGTAGCTTTTACTCATGAGGTAAATAAAAGCAGGATAGTCAATAGGAGAAATGAGTTTAATATTGGGTTCTGTTCCCAATAACTCTTGAACGGGTCTCTGTACATTTGGATTCATATGAACAGGATAGATGATCTGAATGTCCTCCCGTTCAGCAATTTTTTTCAATGCAGCACATACCGATTCAAAACCCTCTCCAAAATTTTCCCTGCGGTGTCCGGTAACCAAAATGAGTTTTTTAGTTACATCAACTAATTTTTTTACCATGGAAAGATCAGTTGAAACATAGCCTGTATTCAGTTTTTGAAGACCAAGTTGAAGTGCATCAATAACGGTATTACCCGTAAGGAGTATATCCTGCTCAGCAATGCCATCAATCAGTAACTGTTGTTTTGCCAATAGTGTTGGTGCAAAATGATAATCAGCAATTTTTGATGTGATCTGTCTGTTCAGCTCTTCCGGGAAAGGTGCCTGTTTATTATATGTTCTCAATCCGGCTTCCACATGTCCTACTTTTATTCCCCAGTGAAAGGCGGCCCATGCAGCCACTACAGAGGTAGTAGTATCACCGTGTACCAATACCAGATCAGGTTGCGCTTGCTGCAATACAGTATCTAATGTTTCAAAAATACGTGAAGCCAATTTATTGAGTGATTGGTTGGGAAGCATCAAATCCAGATCGTAGGTTGCAGTAAGGTCAAAAAACTGCATCACACTGTCGAGCATTCCTCTGTGCTGTGCTGTAATGCATACTTCTGTTGGAATCCCGTGTTTGATGAGCTGGTGCACTAACGGGACCATTTTGATGGCCTCAGGGCGCGTTCCAAATATGACAAGTACTTTAGGAGGCATGACGATGATATGTTTTATAAAAAATAAAAATCAACGGAAAACAAAAATAATAAAGTTGTGCACGCCACTTTTGTAACAGGTTGTAATTGCTATAGTAAAGGGCGGATTGAAAGTAATGATATCCTCTGTTTTTAATCAGTATATTCAATAGATAATTGCGTGTTTGTGCATCCAGCAAATTTTTAGCTTGTAATGTTTGAATGATACATAATGCGGCTTGCATTTTAGCATCAACACGAATTGGATTGCCATTCCAGAATTCTCCGGTATTGGATGAATCATGTTTACGGTTATAATATAATACTTCGTTAACTACCATTCCGCATACACCTGTTGAAAGGATACGGGTATAAAACTCCCATTCTTCCGCGTATTGTAGGGCTTCATTAAAATGTTGTACTAGACAGCTCTTTCGCCATAATACAGTGCAGGAAGCCATTCCAATTTTTTCCCGGACAATGTCGGATAAGTTGTCCTCTCCAATTTCAAAAAGAGGAGTGAGTGTTGCATAGGATGGAATATGATTCGGAATTGTAGTAGTAAAGGATTGTTTTTGGTATTGGCAAAACCCGTATTGAGCATGTGTATCCAAAAAGGAGGTTGTTAGCGACAAATGTTGTGGATGTATCCAGTCATCATCATCAAAAAAAATGATATAATTTCCGGTTGCCATCGACATACCATAATTCCTGCATCCCGGTAATCCTTTATGATGACTAGAAGGCCTTTTGTGAAAAGAGAATCGTTTATCTGTATTCAGTAATGGATTCGTTACTGATTCTGTATCATCCGAGCCTCCATCATCAATTATCAGACATTCCCAATCAGTGAATGTTTGGTTTTGAATGGATACTAATGTTTCCATAATCAAATGAG
This sequence comes from Bacteroidota bacterium, assembly GCA_040386055.1. Taxonomy (GTDB): domain Bacteria; phylum Bacteroidota; class Bacteroidia; order UKL13-3; family UKL13-3; genus UKL13-3. The sequence goes on along the minus strand of JAZKGH010000278.1, from coordinate 155 downwards.
CCCTGTTATAGGTTGCTACAATAATAGAAACAGGTGGAATTGTTGAACTCAAATTATACAGAAATCGAAAATATGTTCATGAAACATCTTACTGAAAAAGAAAAACTATTGCGCCAACCAATCCGTTTGAAAAACAAGGGTACCTGAAAACACAA
>JAZKGH010000277.1:0-6846 GCA_040386055.1 Bacteroidota bacterium | reverse complement strand
CTATAATACTGCATGAATCATGCGCTGTTGTAAAATCATATTTATAAAATCCTTTAAGAGCGGTAATTTTTTCAGTAACAGGAAACTTATCCGTAAACTCATCCTTTGATATTTCCATCATCGGAAATGCTGTGGCCGACATTTTAAATTGATTAACCAAATTGGTGAGTTTCAATGCCGATGTTCCTTCATGTGCATCATTGGTTTGGGTTGCCATTTCAGGTTCGCCATTAAAAACATTTCCGGCATTGGGAGTGTACCAGTTATTCAGGTTATGAAAAGTAATACCTTCTTTGGTTTCGGTTGTCCAGTTTTCAAATCCGGCATTAGGTATTTGAGCATTTGAAATACCTGTATTCATAAGGGTAGAGCATAAAAGAACAAATGTTGTAATCGTCTTCATAATTGTTTTATTGTTTTTCTATAAGACAATTTTATTAGGATTACCCCTATGCATTGCAAAATATATATACAACATAAGAGGCCAGCTCCTTCCTAAAAAAGAGTGGCCTCTAACTTAAATAACATATTTCATTTTTGAATAAATGCCTGCTACAAGGAAGTAAAACAATATACCATCGTATTTACATTCTTCCTGATGTTATTTATACTTTCGAGAATTTGACGGTTGACTGAATTCCATTTTCATCTTCCAGTATCAGCCAGTAAAACCCTTGCTCCAGATCAGAAACATCAACGCTACCCTCATTTTCCAGTAGTTCTTTTACTTTGATGCCTTGACTGTTGGCAATAATAATGGCTCTTATTTTCGGAGGCACTCCGAACAAGTTTATCCGATCTGTTACAGGATTGGGATAAACAACCAGTGACGTTTGGGAAACTTCATCGATACCGGTTGGTGTTTTATACTGCACATCCATATCATCAAGAATTAACTCCGTTCCTGTATTGTTTTGATAGCTCGATGAATAAACCAGAAACCTTGCACTATCAGCCATTGGAATATTATCAGGATATGTGAGTGCCCAAACAAACTGTTTGTATACACTGGTGGCACCTCCCGTATAATAAGCACTTCCATATGACTGGCCATTCCGATAGAATGCTATCATGATAACGAATGAATCCATTGCACTTGCAGGTGTGTATTTATACCAGCCACTGTAAGATTTAATTCTACCTGTAAGTTTAAACTTATCCTCATACTGACTCTTTGAGGGCTCTCCCGGAGGATTGTTGCCGGATGCAAGCATACCTGCCGATTTATCTCCATCATCAAGTTTGGTTGTGATTTTTACAGCATATGAACCTGTATGTGCATCTGTAGTTAAGGATACCGGAGATGTTTTTCCGATTCCCACCATTTCAGTATTGCGGGAGTACCAATTGAGCGGGTTGTATATTTTCACGCCATTGACAACTGAGGCAGAATCCCATGCTTCAAACCCAGCGTTGGAAAGCTGCGCTGATACGGTAAAACAGATACCATTGAGCATTGTTAGGAGTACTATTATTTTTTTCATGTGGTGTTGTGTCTAATACAGAAAGAATAGTCACCTAAAAGGTGTTATGTGGTTGCATACAATGGTTTAGGATTCGAACAGAGATGTGAAATTTTATTCAATATTTTGATAATCAGAATGAAAAAAACAGCAAAAATGCCATCGTGATATCTTTTAAATAGGGTGATAAAGAGGTGCGTAATACTGAAAGCGCTTTGCTCATTTGGTTTTCAACTGTTTTAACCGACACATTCATTGTTTCGGCAATTTCTTTATAACTCATGTTTTCGAATCTGCTCAACTGAAACGTGAGCCGGCATTTATCCGGTAATAAATCAATGGCTTTATTGATATTTTCATTAAGTGACTTAGCGGATAAATGATCAACGACATCATTCACTGCCAGACGCTCGTCATCTTCCATTCCATCTTCCATCCAATACTTGCGCTCATTAAGTTTGAGCGTGTTAAAACAATGGTTACGAACAGCGGTAAACAAGTAAGATTTAAATGAACCCGTGAGTTGAATCTGTTCTCTTTTGTCCCAGCATTTCATAAATACCTCCTGCACCATATCTTCAGCCTGTTCTGCATCCTTAAGAATACTTTTGGCAAATCGGCACAACGAAGCATAGTGTGACTTGAACAATATTTCTAACGCTCCTTTGTCACCGGTGCGCATACGGTCAAAAAGTTGATTGTCGGTATGTAAAGCTTGTGTAGCAGACATTATTCGCAACCCTTTCCTTTCACCAAAACCTCTTTCCCCTTTTGCTCGTATGTAAGTTGAAGCGTTTTCCCGATTACATCCATTACCTGTTTAAAGGTTGGTTTTACAAACTCGCCTGTAAAGTGGCACGTGTAAATGTGTTTATTCTCAACACTAATATGAATATTGAAATAATGATCCAATGATTTAAAAACTTCCTCCAGTGAGGCGTCATTAAATGAAAGTGTATTGGTTTTCCAAGAGAGAGCATTTTTATCTTCTTTCACATCCTTTATCGCATGTCCCAACTGATCAATAATGGCACTTTCGTCAGCCATAACAATTACCTCCTCTTTGGTGGAGCTAGCCATGAACGACACTTTACCTGTTACAACTGTTAGCAAGGCCTCTGATCCTTTTCGTGTATTCAGATTAAAGGATGTTCCCAATACCCTTGTTACCGACTGATCCGAAGTAATCACAAAAGGTTTTTCCGGATTTTTCACTACCTCAAAAAAAGCTTCTCCATCAAGGGTAACACTGCGCATTTCTCCTTTAAAACTTTTCTCATATGTTAAGCTTGAACCTTGATTAAGCCATGCGATAGAGCCATCGGGTAATGTTATTTCCTTTACCTGATTGGAAGCAGTTTGAATCGTTTCATATGAAGCACCTCCCATTTTGCTGCCAAGGTATAAGCCCAATCCGCTCACCAATATTACTGCGGCAGCTATGCGTAACAATGAATTTAGTTTAAACCTTTTCGGTTCCTGCTCCAGTTTATTTGAAAATTTCTCCCAGGCCATAGCTGTATCTACATCAGCCGGAGCAGCATTGTTCCAGATATGCAACATCTCTGTATACTGCAACTCATTACGGGCATCTTGCCTGCGCCAAAGTTCCAGCTGCTGTTGCTCTTCCATGGATGCCTCATTGGCAAGCACCCGTGTAATCAGTTGTATGGTTTCTAGCTCATTCATGTATATATGACAAAGTTATATCTCCTTGCCCCTATGCAGGCATTCCTATTTTATTTTACGTCAAACACTACCTCTCCACAAACATTATAGGAAGCAATGATACCAATATGATTACTCATATTACTGTATACCTGTAAAGGTTCTGTCCCCGGAATGATGGAAGAAAAATCAATGCCCTGCGTTGCATTGTAATAACGGGCATATGCTTCATCACAAGTAATGATTATACACCTGATGAAAGCGGGATACAATCCATTAATGGCTGAGGCGGCAATATATTTCTCAGTGAAAACATCTCCTTTCTGCAGCTGTTTTATCGGTTTAAAAGTTTCCCCATACATAGGCATGAAGGTCAATGAATCATCCATCACCAACACTGGAAATATTCTCACATAAGCCGGAAAATCTCCCGTAACCCGGCAGGTAAAAGTTGCACGGTATTGCGGTAATGTAAGATTTTCGCTACTGTCAAATTCCATTTGTATATCCATTGTTACCGGAAAAGGAATGGTCGTTTTTCCGTTAATGGATAATTCTTTATCATCAAAATTAACCTGATACGTTTCTCCTGCAAGAGCATAATGTGGCAACGTGAAGGCTGTATAATTAAGATTCATACTATCATAATTAAAATCAGTTGCCAACCCATTATAGGAAAGTACTCCCGTTGCCGATGTTGCATATTTCGCATCCATAGCGGGAACAGCTCCAAATACCGGTGTAGTATAAGTAAGTGTAGCGTTAATCAAACTATCTCCCGCTCCAATAAAAACAGCCGCCACAAGTTTTTTCTTATAGGGTACATCGATGTCTACATCTTCCTGCCGCTCACAACCTGCAAGCACAAAAACTACCAGAATGATGGAGATATACTTCTTCATGCTAAAATTTAATTGTCCAACTTAATGATGGTAAAATGGTAAACAAACTTGTTTGCCGAAGTACTCGTTCTGAATTGCCATTGGAATCATCCTTATTGGCAATCAGATAATAAAAAGCATTTGCCCTGTTGTATACATTGAACGCACTCAATTCAATGGTACTCTTGAAACGATGAGCAATCAGATGAGTATATTGTATGGAAAGGTCGAGTCGGTGATACGCTTTCATGCGATAATTATTTTTTGTTTCGAAATCGAACTTTGTCCCTGAATAGTTTCCTGAGCCCTGGTTGATATCATGCTGTGTGGTAAAATACTCTCCAACAGGTAATGAAATTGGATAACCGGAACCATATACCCAATTGGCAGCTATGGAGAGATGAGAGGTTGCCTTATAACTTAAGTAAATACCAAAGTCGTGGCGTCTATCATAATTGGCCGGGTAGGAACGTCCCTGATTGATATCGCTAACAGTCATTTCTGTTTTCGACAACGTATAACTAATCCATCCGGTAAAGCGTTGACCGTCCTTTTTGAGTAACCATTCCAATCCATACGAATGGCACCTCCCCTGCGTGAGCAATGTTCGCCAGTCTTCCACTGCAGGTTGATTTGAAAACCATGGAATCATCTGAAAAAAAGAAGCACCTTCGCGCAACACTGCCATCTTTTCAATAGTTTTATAGTAGGCCTCCATAGAGAATGAAAATTTGCTCGACAGAATATTTTTCTTTGCTATACCTCCATTGATTTGTTGTGAACGTTGCGGACTGATTATATCATCGGTACCCATCCAGATATCACTCGGTAAACCCAGTCCGTTGAATGTTGAAATTAAGTGCACATATTGATTCATGAGTGCGTAACAAATATTTACCTCCCAATTCCGCTTCAACATATACAGCATATTTAACCGAGGTTCCAGCCTCAAATACTTTGTTGTATTCTGATACGCAGATAAACGTATTCCTGAAGTGATATGAAAACGTTTACCAATCTGAACTTCGTACTCTCCGTATGCAAACAATTGGTCAGCGTGCGAACTATTCTCGCGCACTGTGTTTGTAGTTGCGTTTTTTAAGGTTGATGAAGGAGTAAAATACTGACGGGTTACCCCCAATCCTGCTTTCAATCGCTGAAAACCATTGAGTAGATAATCGATGTCCGTTTTGAGTGTAAGATCACTAATGCCGGATTGAATTACAGAAGAAGTAACTCCTGAGGAAATATCATACGAACCAAATATTGAACGCGAATGGTAATTGGAATAACTTAAAGATGTATTGGCAAATAGTTTTCCGCTAAACTGATGATTCCACCTTAGGGATGCAACCTTGTTCCCCCAATTAATACCCTCATCTGAACCCGTAAGATCCGGATCGCCATCACCTCCGGTGGCCAACATATCGTTTCCAAAATATCCACTCACCATTAAACGATCACGCACACCAATATCTGTTGATACTTTTGCATGAACATCATAAAATGAATATCCTAATGTATTCGCACTTCCATCTGTCACCCAGTTGCTCACTGTATTGATATAGGATTTTTTGGCCGAAATCATATAGGACGATTTGTGTTTTATAATCGGACCTTCCAGCAATATCTTTGATGCAATAACTCCAATCGTTGCTTCTCCACCAAATTTTTCCCTGCTACCGTCTTTAAGATTCATTGTAAGCACTGATGATAAACGCCCTCCATATTTGGAAGAGAATCCTCCTTTGACAAGCTCGGCACTGCGCAATTCACTTCCCGAAAACAATGAGGATAATCCAAGGTAATGGTACGCATTATATATCACTGCATCGTCCATTAAAATAAGGTTTTGATCGGAGCTACCTCCTCTCACATACATATAACTATTACCTTCATTTCCTTTTTGCAATCCGGGCATCAGCATAATATATTTTACAACATCTTTTTCGCCCAGCACCATAGGAACTTCATTCATTTCCTTCAGTGGTACATGAATGCTATTCAATATCACTTTGGTTGATACACTCTCGCCTGTAACAATCAATTCCGACAACTGAGAGGAAGGTTCAAGCTCCACATCAAGAGCCATTGATCCGGTAAGATGAATGGTTTTGATAACAGGATTAAATCCTATATAATTAAACTGTAGACGGCACTCTCCCCGCGGCAGCGATACTGAATAAAATCCATACCCATTGCTGATACTACCGGCCATTGGTGGATCCGTATTTACAATAACACCTATCAATAATTCTCCTGTTCCTTTTTCCCTAATCCTTCCGCTAATCACATATCGATGGTCCCTGTTTTTAAACAACACAATTTGTGACCCACTAACTGTATAACTGATGTCTGTTCCGGAAAATAATTTTCGTAGTACCGTCTCAATCCCCACCCGTTGAAGTGAAATGGATATTGTTCGGTTCACATTAACCTGATCTGAACTGTAAGCAAAAGTGAAATGATATTGTGTAGATAATATATCAAATGCCTTAGAAAGGGGTTGTTGTTCAATATTGAGTGTGATATCCGTTTGTTGCGCATTTGCAACATGTAGCATCGTTATCCATAGAAAAAAAAAGACGTGTTGTTTCTTCGGCATCTGAACAAATATAGGTAAGTATCCAAAATGATTCTACCTGAAATAGACTTAAAAAAACAAAGCGACTACCGCTTTCGCAGTAGCCGCCAGTTCTGTTGATTGGGGTCAACGTGTTTATCTCAAACTATCTTAATAATGTAATTGAACCCGAATAACGGTATTGCTTGCCACTGAAGCTTGTTGCATTTACCTGGTAAACGTAAACCTCCTGCGGACACAGTTCAACACC
>JAZKGH010000276.1:0-2882 GCA_040386055.1 Bacteroidota bacterium | reverse complement strand
AGCGACTGTTCATCCAGTCTCTTTCGATACCAGTGACGTTACCTCCACCTACCGTGGTGCCATAAAATCCTTTACCAGGATTGGCTTCCGACCTAAATCGATGTTGGACATCTCTGACCATATTAAAAACCCCATCCAGATTTGCCGTGCTATATAAGTGGCGAACAAGTAATTGATTACCAAATGAACCAGAACCTGTTATGTTAAAATCAAATTTGCCCAATTGTAAGTTTGTCGACATTCCGTAGGTGAACTTTGGAAAAGGACTCCCCATGATTACCCGATCATCTTTGTCGCCACCATTCGTTATTATACCATCTCCGTTTTGATCTGTCAATTTTATACTACCAACTGTTGACCTGCCAGGTACTTGCGGAGAATTTTTAAGGTCTTCAGCATTTTTGTACATCCCCTGAGAGATGTGGCCATAGAATTGTCCAAAAGGTTTTCCTACTTGAGTAATATGGAAATTACCATACACCCTGTCAATTCCATCAGCCAAGGCAATTACCCTGTTCCGGTTAAATGAAATATTTGCATTGTTAGTCCATTTAAGTTTTCCGATAGTATTTTGATTAGTAAGGGCAAATTCGTGTCCCCAAAACTTAATTTCTCCAATGTTATCGTTAAAGTTGCCAAATCCGGATTCTTGCGCAATCTGTACGCTGTAAAGTAAATTACTGGTGTTTTTTACATAATAATCATAGGTGAATTGCAATCTGTCGTTGAACACACTTAAGTCTAAGCCCAAATCCATTTGTTTGGTTGTTTCCCATCCTAAATTAGGGTTAGCTAGAGATGTTATCACTGCGCCGGCAGCTACATTGTTTCCGAAAACTGCATTTACTGTGTTATTAATAAGTGCATAGTGGGTATAATTACCAATGTTGTTGTTTCCAATTGTTCCATAGCTAGCTCTTAATTTCGCAAATGATATGCCTGGCATATCTTTAAGAAAATTCTCATCCGAAACTATCCATCCAAGGCCAATGGAAGGGAAAGTACCCCATCGATTAGCTGACCCAAAACGGGAAGAGCCATCACTACGAACGGCAGCATTAAACAGGTATTTGCCTTTGTAATTATAGTTAAGTCGTGATATAAAAGAGGTTAGACCCCATTCTGCAACCCCACTGAAAGTACTACCACGGTTTACGTTAATAGCTCCCTGAATTGTTGGAAGTCTGTCATCCGAATAGGTATCGGCACTAATTTGTGTGGTTTCCTGGCGAAATCTCTGATTCGTAAAACCTCCCAATAGCTCAAAATTATGATCATTGAAACTCTTAGTATAAGTAGCTGTATTTTCGTTAAGCCATGAAAAGTTTTGACCATTCAATCGTTGTGATGATGCAGTTGTTGGAATTGGTGTGTTTATATTACTGGTTGCAGTAGAAGGATTGAAAAAGAAAAATTTACTGCTCAGTAATTCTGCATTGAATGTCGATTTGAGCACCAAACCTTTTAAGGGCTGATAATCAATAAAAGCGTTCGATAACAGGTTAACAGTTTTCGTTTCATTAATCAACTCGTTAGCTGCTCTAACCCAGTTGGCGTAAGCAAAGATGTTACCTGTACTGGAGGGAAATTTATTGAATAATGTCAGGTCGCCTTTATCATCCCGAATGGGCATGATTGGCCAGGTATGCAAGGCATTGAAAAGAATTCCGGTCCCCCTATCTCCATCCGACCTGGGTGTGTTGTCGTATACATATGATGGAGCGATATTGAATCCTAAATTCACTTTGTCAGATATGGCGTAGGCCGAGTTTAAGCGCAGTGAATATCTTTTATAATCATTATTCAGAACAACACCTTTTTGATTAATAACACCTGCAATCACCGATGTATTAACTTTTTCCTTATTAGAGGTTATGGTCAAATTATAGCTCTGTAGTGGTGCCTGTCTTAACAAAGCATCATACCAGTCGTTATTTTTACCTTCGTACTGAGAAGGATTTTGAAAAATATCCGGTACAGGTTGCTTCGCATCTTCATAAGATTCTTTTTTGAATTGTGCAAATTCCACAGCATTCATCATTTCGATTCTACCTTTTACAGGAACCCTTTGGATCCCGGTGAACGTGTTAAAATTCACATTTGTCTGACCGTTCTTTCCTTTTTTAGTTGTTATCAAAACTACTCCATTTGCGGCTCTGGAACCATATAAAGAGGTAGAAGCCGCATCTTTCAATATTGAAATATCTTCAATTTCATCCGGATTCATGGCACTAATATTACCAGTAATGGGAAAGCCATCAACTACATATAGGGGATCACTACCTGCCGAAACAGATAATTGTCCACGAATCCGGATTGACATGCCCTGACCGGGCTTGCCTGTTGTTTGATTAATCTGAACACCCGCTAAAGCACCTTGCAACTTTTGTGCTATTGTGGTAACAGGCAGATCCTGCAAATCTTGGTATTTAACTGTTTGAACAGAACCGGTTATCTCACGTTTTAACTGGCTACCATAGCCCACCACCACCACCTCATTTAATGACGTGTTGGAACCTGCTAATTGAATGTTAATAATTCCTCTATTATTAACAGGTACTTCTAACGGCTCATAACCAATATATGTAATAACCAAAGTTCCATTTTCGGGCGAACCCAGAGAATAGTTCCCATTCACATCTGTAGAAACACCAATATTAGTTCCTTTTACTTTCACAGAAACACCTATTAACGCTTCCCCGGACCTCTGGTCGACGATTTTTCCTTTTACTGGTATGTCTGCTTTAGATATTGTTTTACCAGGAACGATATAGTTCAATTTAATTGCCGCCACACCACCCGGATCTTTCGGGGCTGCTGTTACTGGTAGAAAACCGGAATTCATTAACAGAAGCAAGGATAATAAGCTCACGCTTATCCTC
>JAZKGH010000275.1:17366-23569 GCA_040386055.1 Bacteroidota bacterium | reverse complement strand
GTTATAAATGGAGAGTTGAAAATCACCCTCCGGTAATTGAAGGGTAATGAAATCGCTTGCCGGATTTGGATACACCAAAGCACTTGCCGGACTAGTAGTTTGTGATAAACCTGTTGGAACAGTTATGAGGGTTAGGTTGCCATTAGCATCAAATGGATCTGACCAGCGCGGGTTAGTATAAATATCGGTTCCGGTTAGTGTTCTTAAGAAAGCAACAAGCGCGTTTTTTTGATTAGCAGTTAAGTTCAGACTTTGTCCAAGCCCGCCCGGTCTTAGTAATTTAGGATCAAGGTTGGTGTTTGCAGGAATTGCAGGAATACTATTGTAATGGTTGATTACCTGCAATAAACTTTTGAGCTTACCATTGTGCATATATGGACCGTTAGGAACCCCATTGCCATTTACTACATCGCGCAAGGAAGGAGCACGGGTATTGGTCAAATCCAGAACAGTACTATCGGCAGCATCTTCAATGATTCCATTGTTTTGGGTATTGGGCGCAATATCAAATTCGGGAGCACCATGGCAACCCTGACAACCGGCACCACCATTGGCATTATTAGCCGGAGCAGCCATAAATAATGTTTTCCCCTGGTTTTCTTCAGCAGTGAAGTTGGGGAAGTCAACATTATCGGAAGCTACCTGTGCACGGCCGGCATCGTATTTTGAATCAAAAGATTGTATGCTGCGTATAAATTGTGCCAGTGCATTCTGGATTTTAGTTTCGGTAATTTCGGTACTGCCATATACAAACTGAAACAGTTGTTGATAATACGGTATTGCCTGCATTTTTCGAATCAATGAATCCAATCCCGGATCACCATTAGTATTGCTAAAACCCATTTCAACATGGTTTTGAATAGGCTGGGTTGTTTGATTCTCTAAGCTCGCAGCTCTCTCATCCCAAAAGAATTTTGTTTCAACACCAAACCGGGCATTTACCAAACGCATGGAATGGCGGCCGGTTAAGCCTCCGTTAAATCCTATACTCCGGGTAGCGGTATCACCAAATGCAAATTGTTGTTTGTGACAACTTCCGCAGGCAATGGTATTGTTTACCGAAAGCTGTTTGTCATAAAACAATACACGTCCCAGTGTTGCACCTTTATCGGTTATACGGTTGATGTTAGGTGTATTATTCTTGGTAATGTATGCCGGATGTGTTTGCGATGCATACGCTATCAGGTTGGTTAAATCAATGGTGGCGGCTGTAAGTACCAGTGCCCCCAAAGTGGCTAAAATAAGAGGTGTCTTTTTCATCGTATGAGTAGTTTACGTTGGTGTATTAGAAGCTCTTTAAGGATGAAACTTGCGGGAGGCAATAAAATATTTTTTAGCGAACAGGCTTTCAGCATGTTAAAAGCACGTGCAACACTTAATCCCTCATGGGTAAATGCTATCTTCGCGCCCATGAATTATTTGTCGGTTGAAGGCCTTACCAAGAACTATGGAGAGAAGACCTTATTTAAAAGTATAAACTTTGGATTAAGCAAAGGAGAGAAGGTAGCATTGATTGCCAACAATGGTGTTGGAAAATCAACTTTACTCAAAATACTGGGTGGAAAAGATACGCCTGACTCGGGTAAAGTATCCCTGCGTAATGGCATTCGTGTGGGTTTCCTGGATCAGGAACCTGATTTTGGCATGCACCTTACCATTAATGATCTGATCAATGGAGCCAATTCCAAATTACTTTCAGCTATTCGCGAGTATGAAGATTCACTGGAGGCTCAGGGCATTGATTACAATGATGAAACCCACCGTAGGTTTGAATTGGCGAGTAACAAGATGGAAGAGTTGCAGGCCTGGGATTATGAACGCAGACTTACTACCATTCTTTCTAAATTTAACATCACCGACTTAACGCAGCATATTGATTCGTTAAGTGGCGGACAAAAGAAACGTTTGGCACTTGCATTAGTATTGCTTGATAATCCTGAATTGATTATTCTGGATGAGCCTACCAATCATTTGGATTTGGACATGATTGAGTGGTTGGAGGAATACCTTACACAAAGTACACTTACATTATTGATGGTTACCCACGACAGGTATTTTCTGGATCGTGTATGTAATAAAATATTGGAGTTAACGGATGGTAAACTCTATCGCCATGAAGGCAATTATTCATACTTTCTGGAGAAACGTGATGAGCGTGAAGAGGTATATGATGTGGAAGTGGGCAAAGCCAAACAGTTGATGAAAAAGGAACTGGAGTGGATGCGCAGAATGCCCAAAGCACGTGGAACCAAATCGAAAGCCCGCATTGATTCCTTTTACGATATACAGGATAAAGCCAACAGCCGTAGAAAAAAGCAGGAGTTGAAATTGGAAGTACGCATGAGTCGTATTGGTGGAAATATTCTCGACCTGAAAAAAGTACGCAAGAGTTATGGTGATAAATTGATTCTGGATGGGTTTGAATACTCGTTTAAAAAAGGTGAACGTATTGGTATCATTGGAAAAAACGGAGTTGGTAAAACAAGCTTCCTCAATATCATTACCCAAAACGAACAACCGGACAGCGGTAAAATAAATGTGGGGGATACCATTGTTTACGGATACTATTCGCAAAAAGGAATTGTGTTGAAGGAAGACCAACGGGTAATCGATGTGGTAAAGGATATTGCAGATGTAATTATTCTGGGTGACGGAACTTCCTTGCCGGCCTCACAGTTTTTAACACACTTTTTGTTTCCTCCTGAAATGCAATACACCTATGTTTCCAAACTAAGTGGTGGCGAGCGCAGGCGATTATATTTATTGACGGTGCTCATTAAAAACCCTAATTTTTTAATTCTGGATGAGCCTACCAATGACCTTGATCTATTAACGCTGAATAAACTGGAGGATTTCCTTCAGGCCTTTGGGGGATGTTTGCTAGTGGTAAGTCACGACAGGTATTTTATGGATAAGCTGGTTGATCACTTGTTTGTGTTTGAAGGAGATGGAAAGGTGCGTGATTACAACGGAACATACAGCGAATACAGGGAAGAAGAGGACGAAAAGGAAATGCTGGCAGAAGCTGAACGGAAAGCTGCCCAGCAAAAAAAGACAGAACCCGAAAAGCCGAAAGTGATCGCGGAAGTAAAACGGAAAATGACGTTTAAAGAAAAGCAGGAATTTGAAAACCTGGAAAAGGAAATCGCAGACCTGGAAGCTGAAAAAGCAGAATTGGAAAAAAGCTTATCAGATGTTTCATTAGGACACGAAGAAATTGTGAAATTAGCCGGTCGCTTTGAAATAGTAAAGGATAGTGTTGATGAAAAATCATTGAGGTGGATTGAGTTGAGTGAGTTGGAGGGGTAGTTGGGAAGGGTTGTTGCTTGCAGTTTGTGGGTTCTCAGTAATACTATCTAAATCACAAATCTTAATTCTCAAATGTGTTGATTTGGCTAATGATGTTCCGGGCTGAGAAATAATCCACATCTTATCAGTTGGGTTGTAGTTTCTATTCATTTGTTTATCACCGATGTGTGTTTTTTATTCAACATCTTAACCATAAATCCAGGTGTCGAACTCTTGCCTGACGGTGTTCCCATTATCATTTTTTTTGATGAAATAGTATTTTCGCTGGCGATAAAAGGCGAAATGTTGATGAAGTCGACCGTGATTGGCAGATTCAATCAACAAATTCAACCGATCATAAATCAACTTAATCAACCCTATCAACTAAACACTATGAAAAGTAAAGTATTAACAACAGTGGTATTATGTATGGCAGCCCTTGCTGTTGTTGCTCAAGGCCCCATTGGCAAAGGACAAAATCAATTAAATGTGGGGGTAGGATTATCATCATGGGGTATTCCCGTGTATGTTGGTTTTGATCATGGCGTACACCAGGATGTTACCCTCGGAGGAGAATTATCTTTCCGTTCATACAGGAACAATTATTCCAATAAGGATTATAATCATTCCATTATTGGTATTTCAGGAAATGGTAATTACCACTTCAATACCTTGCTTGATATTCCCAAAAGCTGGGATCTGTACGCGGGTTTAAACATTGGTTTTTATATCTGGAACTCATCAAGTGCATATCGTGGAAGCGGTTCATCCGGACTTGGATTGGGAGCGCAGATTGGCGGACGGTATTATATCACCAATAAATTAGGATTAAACTTAGAACTTGGTGGAGGTAATGCATTTTCAGGTGGTAAGTTTGGTTTGACCATACGGTTGTAATTCACCTTTTCTTAGCTGCTTAACATTGCAAATGTTGAGCAGCATACTGCAAATTTATTTCACCCTTAACTAATTTATGAATAATATGCAGTTGAAATACATAAATGTATCATCTCGGATATGCATATTTTTGAAGTGAAATGAAAAAAATAATTCTAGACTTAGCAGTAACATTAGATGGATTTATTGAAGGGCCCAATGGAGAAATTGATTGGTGCATTATGGATGATGATATGGACTTTGATGGTTTTTTGGCTGGTATTGACACTATATTTTATGGCAGGGTTAGCTATGATGCCTGGGGAAGTTTTCAGCCCGACACTCATGCGAGTGAAGCAGAGCAACAGTTATGGAAAGACGTTCATTCAAAGAAAAAATATGTGTTTTCAAGTCAAAATAGGCTAGATGACAATGCTACTTTCATCAACTCCGATATCGTTAATAAGGTAGCTGAAATCAAAACACAGGGTGGGAAAGATATCTGGCTATATGGTGGAGCAAGCCTAATTAAAACATTTATCCGGTCTGGTTTGATTGATGTATACAGAATATCAGTGCATCCAATTGTTTTGGGAGCGGGTAAACCATTGTTTGAAGATTTGAAAGAACGGATAAGATTACAATTGATAAAAACTAATGTATTCAGATCGGGTGTTGTGCAACTCATTTACGAACCCACAGAAATGAGCTATTAAAAAAATCTGTTTTAAAGAAAGGATTTTATGGAAGGTTTGAAATATATATTCCTTCATTGATGGAGAAACTTGGCCTTGCTGAAGTGACTCATGATTCAAAGGGGAATAAAAAGAGAGCAAAGTAGGGGATACGTTCAAATATTTTTAATATTGATAGTGAATAAAGGATGTTGATTTACATCCTTTAACATCCAATATGGCGGTTAAAGGATGCAAAATATGCTCCTATAATCTAGTTATAGGCAACCATAATACAGACATACAATTAACATGAGATTTAGCCAACGACAAGGATTTACACCAACTGAGAAGGAAATTCAATTAGACTTTATTGACATTGAATTAAAAAACGGCCTTTGGAACATATACAAAATATATGTGTTGGACTATCTCAAAGACGAAAAGAACTATCAATATAATTTTAACCCTTTTAGTCGTTTCACTAAAAATCTATGGCATAGTTTTTACAAATTACAAATTGATGAAATACCACATCGACAATATGAAGTTAACGAATACATCAAATATAAATTTTTTAAGGTTGAATGGTTTGAGTTGTACGACTTTATCGAGTATACCATTGTAGCGTTGAGCCCTCCAGAGTTTGAATTCAATATATCACATTTTGAATCCGCGTTGAACGATGTGCTAGAGAGAGAGTTCTCTGGATTTAGAGTAATTCAAAATACAATCTCGCCAATAACTAACGAGACAGAAATAAAAGAAATTACGCATTCAATTGTCTTAACATCCAATTTTACCGCTTTGAAAGGATGCAATATTCATCTTCAGGCCGCACTGACTAAGCTATCCGATAAAAAACATCCTGACTATAGGAATTCAATTAAAGAATCTATTTCAGCAATTGAATCTTTAGCAAAGATTATTTCAAATAATGCCAAGGACAGTCTTGGAGCTTCATTAGACAAGATAAAAGGGAAGATAAAATTGCATTCTGCATTAGAAAAAGGTTTCAAACAAATTTACGGCTATACAAGTGACGATGATGGCATAAGACATGCATTAACGGACGAGTCAAGTTGCGATTTTGAAGATGCAAAATTTATGCTAGTATCGTGTAGTGCATTTATCAATTATCTCATTGCTAAGACACAAAAAGCAGGAATAAAAATTGACTAGCAAAATGGCTGCCTATAACAGCAATCTTGCGCAATTGCCGTTATCATCCTTAAATTCGGCATTTAGTTTCGCTTTTATTTTTATCTTGGTTGACAGATTTTCGTTCCGCAATCGGCAACTACGCAAGGTTGCAAAACGTTAGCAACAAAAAAATGCATCTACAACAATACACTAAACCCTACT
>JAZKGH010000275.1:0-17356 GCA_040386055.1 Bacteroidota bacterium | reverse complement strand
TCTTTTTCCTAATGCTGCCCACAGGCATCAGCAGCGGATTTGTAACGGTTGTATTACCTTTTTTACTTACGCAAAATGGTTTTCCTGTTGCTGTAACTGCGGGAGTAGTTGCCTTTGGTGTGTCGGCTAATCTCTGGCGGTTTTTGTGGGGACCAGTGGTCGATATGTCGCTTGATCTGAAGAAATGGTTTTGGATCGGTTTACTTACCAGCCTGGTTGCATTACTTGTATTGTGCTTCACTCCGTTCACGATCAATGGTATTGTGTTACTTTCTGCAGTGGTTTTTATTTCACAGGTTGCTGCTACCTTTATCATCCTTCCCGTGAATGGTTTTATGGCCAAGGGTATTGAAGAAAACAAAAAAGGAAAGGCATCAGGCTGGTACCAGGCGGGGAGTTTAGCCGGTACAGGTTTTGGTGGAGGTGCAGGTTTATGGCTTGCCACTCATTACAGTGTAGCTATGGCGGGAGTTGTTCTGTGTGTGTTGTCGTTGTTGTTTGCATTGGTCATTTTTCGTATTCAAAATATACCCCATCAACAGGGAGAAACACTGGTGCACGAAATAAAGGGAATGGGTAAGGACCTGTTTGAGATGTTAAAAGCTCCTGTTGCATTGTTTGTGATCATATTGATCATGATGCCAATTGGCACAGGTGCAGCAGGGAATTTATGGTCGGCTATTGCGCTGGATTGGAACACAGGAGCTGATACCGTTATACTTGTTACGGGAGTGTTAAGCGGAGTAATAAGTGCATTAGGTTGCCTGGCCGGTGGATTTATTGCAGACCGGTGGGGAGTTTGGGTTGGGTATATGGCAAGCGGTGCAACCTGCGCATCGGTAGCTTTTTTGATGGCTGTGATGCCAATGGTACCCGAGGTATATATCGGAGGAGTGCTTGCTTATGCCTTTGGTATGGGGATGGCTTATGCAGCCTTTACGGCCATTCTTCTATTTGCCATCGGGAAAAAGAATGTAGCTACAAAATTTTCTCTGCTGGCTTCTTTGGGCAACTTACCTGTTGTGTATATGACAACAATTAACGGCTGGACTCACGATCAATATAACAGCAAATACATGCTGATAGGAGAGGCTGCTATAGGGATTTTGTGCGTAGGTGTTTTCATCGTTATTCTCAAATGGATGATGAATAAAAAACTAATTCCTACCGGTGGTGTTGCCAACTAAATGAAAGACAGATTGCAGAAGTGAGTTTAATATTCCGGAAATTACAATAGCCTCAAAAAAATGAAAATTACCATTTTAGATGATTATCAGCATGCCATTAAGGAGCTTGACTGTTTTAATATGTTAAAAGATCTGGAAGTTCAAATCCTGCATGAAACAGAAAAAGATGTACAAAAGTTAGCAGAGAAATTATGGGATAGCCAGGTTATTGTTCTCACGAGAGAAAGAACAGAGATCACAGACGAATTACTACGTTTACTTCCCAACTTAAAACTGATTAGCCAGACAGGTAAAATGTCGAATCACATTAATCCGGGTGTTTGTACCAAATATAAAGTAGCCGTTGCTGAAGGAGTGGGCTCACCCATTGCACCCGCTGAGTTAACATGGGCTTTATTGATGAATACAGTGCGAAAAATTCCCCAGTCAATAATCGGAATGAAGGAAGGGAAATGGCAAACCAATATTGGATCAACAGTGTATGGAAAAACAATCGGAATTTGGGGATATGGAAAAATCGGGCAGCGGATTGCTCAATATGCGCAGGTGTTTGGAGCAAAAGTTTTAGTTTGGGGGAGTGAACGCTCCAGAGACAAAGCAGTAAAAGATGGATTCGAAAAAGCAGACACAAAAGAAAATTTCTTTAAAAGCGCGGATATTGTAATGTTACATTTAAGATTGAATGAAGAAACGATTGAAATTGTGAAGGAGCAAGATCTTATTCTGATGAAAAGAGATGCAATCCTCATAAACACTGCAAGAGCTGAATTAATTGAAAAAGGAGCATTGACCAAAGCTCTCAAAACAGGAAGGCCGGGATTTGCAGGGGTGGATGTTTATGAAGAAGAACCTGTTTACGATAAAAATTTTGAATGGCTACACATGGATAATGTAGTGTGCACGCCTCATCTGGGATATGTTGAAAAAAGCGGATATGAATTATATTTTGGAAAAGCGTTTGAAAATGTACTGAACTTTATAGCAGGTAATCCCACTAATATTGCCAATCCGGAAGTATTATAGTAGTACTTGTCCGCAATAAATGTAACGAAAACGGTTATCAGGAACGATGGAAAAATTAACAACGGACACCTTTGAATTTAAAGCAATTCCAACATTTAGAATTCTTGATTATCAAACAGCAATTGATTTTTATGTTGACTTTCTGGACTTCGAAATTGATTGGGAACACCGGTTTGGGCCAAGCGACCCGGTGTATATGCAAATTTCATTGAATGGCCTGATGCTTCATCTTTCAGAGAATAACAGGTTCAGAACAGATGCTGTCGTGTTTGTCGATACGAAGAATATTAAAGCATTTCATAAAGAACTTCAGGAAAGAAATCCCATAAGAAAAATACAAGAGATTGAGCGAACTCCCTGGCAAACATTACAGCTCGAAATCAAAGATCCTTTTGGGAATTTACTACGATTCAATGAAAATGTACGTGACTGAGGGATATTAGAACTCAATTGTAAATACAGTTCCTTTATTAACTTCGCTGGTAACAGAAATATGTCCCCCCAGCGTTTCTACCTGCGTTTTAACCATAAATAAACCAAGCCCTTTGCCTTCTGTATGTTTATGGAATCGTTTATAAAGACCGAATATATTTTCCTCTTGTTTTGTCATATCTATCCCTAAGCCATTGTCTCTGAATATAAGTTTCAAACCTGTAGGCGTCTTTTCAGATTTTAGCTCTATTTGAGCCTTCAGGCCGGGTCTCCGGTATTTAATGCTATTGTATATAAGATTATAAAATATACTGTGTATGTATGCCTTTATGGAAAGCATATGGTCTACTTCAGTAAAGTCGGATTCAATGCTTACGTCTTCATTGTTGATCACATGTTCAATGCTTAGTAGAATGTCGTGCACAATATTTTTGAAATCAACCAACTCTTTATTTTCAAACACCATTGTTCGTATCTGAAGTATTTGGTTGATGTCCCTAATCACATCATCTAACCGGTGAGCAGCAGCAGACAAGTGTTCGATGACTTCGGCAATGTCTTTTGCCTCAACATAGTTTTGCTTCAGCAATCCTGACAAACCAAGGATATTAGCAAGAGGTGATCTTAAGTTATGTGAAACGATGTACGAAAACTGTTCTATATTTTTATTACGTTGAATGAGATCATATGTTACTTTTTCCCGCTCTTGTTCCGCCAGTTTTCTTTCGGTTATATCTTCATGAGACACAACAATCATTTCTTCCCCACTTTTGAATTTTACAACACTCATGGCAAACCATCGTTGTTTGTTCATTTCATCAAAAGGGTACTCAAGATAGAATAAGGGAATATCACCCTTTAATACACGCTTCATTCCCTGTAAAACCTGCGCTGCAATAACATCTCCACTATTCATGGCATTTTCGCATACTTCAAAATAGTTCGTTCCCTTTCCGGTACGTGCCAGCGTGGTTTCACCATGCTCCAATGCAAAATTATCCCAGGCATGGTTGGATTCAATAATCTCTCCCGAAGCATTTAATACAGCTATATGAGAACTTAACGATCGCAGAATGCCTTTGTTAAAAGCCTCGCTGGCTGCAAGTTTAATTTCTGCATTCTTGCGTTGGTCAATATCCTGAAAACTTCCGAATAGTTTGGTACACTTTCCATCGGTAAATTCTGCTTCACCAATTGTTCTTACCCAGCGTTCGTTGTTTTTAAGAGTAATGATTGGATACTCTTCATCCCAGGATTTACCTGTTTCAATGGCAGCCATAATTTTCTCGACCATTCCGGTTCTGGCATCACCTGCTTTATAGAAATTAATTCTGGACCCAAGATCCGGAGTATAGTCAGGACCTGCTTCAAAAATTTCTCTGGTAATATCACTCCAGTACATTGTTTCTTTCACAAGGTCTACTTCCCAACCTCCAATTCGTGCAAGTGAATTAGCTTTAATAATGAGTTCTTCCAAATTCCTTCTCTGTGTAAGATCAATGCCAACACCGATTAAATATTCAACATCATTAAAATAAATGCGATGACCATTGAAATAGTATGGGATTTTCTTAAGGTCTTTTGTAAAAAAGTGAGCTTCAACCTCCGCAACACCTTTCTCAAAAACCAAATCAATTTTTTTTCTTAACAGGTCTTTTTCATCAGTGTCGAAAAAATCTAACGGATGCATTTGACTTACCTCTTCGGCAGAATAACCCGAAACCACTTCAAAATTCTTGTTCCACCTGAGAAATTTTCCGTTTCGATCATATAAATAGAAAACTCCGGGTAAACTATTAATAATGGATTCAGATAACGATTGTTCGATAAGTATTCCCAGTTCTGCTTTTTTGTGTTGTGTGATATCTCTGTAAAATATAGTAATACCATCCAAAGATGGGTATACCTTTACCGAAAACCATGTATCCATTGGGGCATAATAATCTTCTAGCTCAACGGTTTTATTTGTTTGCATAGCCTCGTGATACTTATCCCAGAAAATAGTTTTTTTAAGCTCAGGATGAACATCCCATATTACTTTCCCAAGTGTGTTTTCCCGCCCTAAAGGATGTTGTACCAAGGCCCCATCATTTAAATATATATAACGCCAATTATGATCAAGTGCTACAACGGCATCGCTCACACGCTCAAGTGTTGTTGTAATAGCATTTTCAGCGGCTATAATCTGAGCCGTTTTTTTCTTTACAAGTTTGTCGAGCAGATAGGGTTGTTGAGCAATGAACCAGCAAAACAACCCGCAAATCAGGGAAAGGATGAATCCAAGTATGGATAACATGCTCGTGTTTATAAAAGGACTTCCTTTTTTTAGCATAACATAAATGTTCCAATCTCCATCAGGAATATTAATGGAAACGGTTTCTTTCGCATATAAGTTGATACCGTTAGGCAGGAAGAACTCTTCTGTATGTGTATTGGGGTCGACTTTGGATAACTGATAACTGAAATGACCATTATTACTGAGTGAATCTATTTCAATCGCTTTACAAAGTGTTGAAAGCTTAACTATAACACAGGAAAATCCCCAGAATGTATCACTCATAAAAATGGGAAGTCTACCCACAATACCTACTCCACCTTGTTTCAGGTTTATGGGGCCTGCAAAGAATAATTCCTTTTTTTCAATGGCCCTGTAAGCCTCTTTGTTTCTTTGAGGATCAGCCAGAATATCATACCCTATGACGAGTGCATTCCCTTTTAGCGGGTATACGTGGGTGATAACTCCCTTTTGGTTGAGTTGAATGGCATCGATGTTCTTATTGCAACCTAGAATCGTTTGAGCGATATCGTCAAAATTGTTTGGGACGCCATATTTTTTGACAATAAAAGAAAGTGTTTTGGTAGCAGATAAAGTATTACTTAATACAACCTGAAGTCGGTCTTTAACCAGGTAGAGTTCCTTAATCGATTCTTCTCGTTGCTTTTTTTGAGTAATTGAGTAATCCTGAAAAACAAGATATTGGGTTAGGCATACCAGCATAACAAACACAGAAAAACCAAATAAAAATGGTTTTTTGATTTGTGGAGTGTGGTTAAAATGTTTCATACCTATCTATTTTATTATTCCCGGAAATACCCAATGAATGCTATAGACAAGGCTTGGAATACGCGAAGGTTTTCAAGGCCGTTCTATGTATGAACATAGCTTCTTCTTAAAAAAAACAGCTATTCAAGTATTGTTAGTATACATAACAATCCAACCCTTTTAATAATACCTTTATCGAAAGTAGTGATTTTTTTGGATTGATAGCCTTTAATCTTTTCCGGTATTTTCAATGTCTGTTTGTTGAGTATTTTTTTAAATTGCGGTTACCTAAATTGACAATATGAAAATACCATCCATCCAATTAAAGTATATATCAGTTAAGGATATACTTGTAAAGAGAAGGTTATTCTTTCTATCTATTTTAGTGTTTTTGGTTTCTTGTGGGCCACATAAGAAGCAAGATAAAAACCCTTCGACCGATGTATCAGTTGATACCCAATCGACAAAGCAGATTACTGAAGCCAACCGAGCAGGTAGTAATTTCGGTTACGACAATCAAGTGTCTTCCTTAGGTATTGGGCTTGTGATTGCACCTACGGTATTTGAAGTTTTTAATGATTCGTTGCTGAAGAATAAACTTGTGGATTACAATATGTATTCGGAAGATGAATCGGATATTGGTTTTTGTTCAAAGTTTTATAAACCTGATTATGGCATTATGCACTTTGTCTGTGTTGGTAAAACGACTAATGCATATAAGATTCTCATTAATTATTCGGAGATTAAATATTTGCCCAATACACAAAAATATGCTTTCGAAACCTGGGATCAGTATATTATGGGTTCCTTTGGTATAAAGCGTTTAACGGATGATTCCGGTGATCATTCTAAAATCCTTCCACTAAGAACAACTCCTTTTGACAATGCAACTACAGTTACGATACCAGAGGGATATGAACTTTTTTGTCCGATATCGGTGAAAGGGGATTGGGTGCATGTTCAATACGATTGTTTTTACAATGATGAAAACAATACGCATGTGGATGAACCTTGCAGCAATTACATAGACAAATGTAAACATCCATTAACAGGTTGGTTAAAGTGGCGAGAGGGAAATAAGATACTCATTGGGATATTTCTTATGCCATAATTTACAACTGAATGATCGGATTATATCCTTATGACATGTTGATAGCCGCATATTACACAGATTTAATTTTTCAGAAATGAAAGCGTTGTTAATTATTGATATGCAAAAGGGAAGTTTTAAACCCTACAGTTTACGCCATGATACAATGGGGGTGATAGAGCGCATTAATCTTTTGTCGGAAACTTTCAGAAGCAAAGGCTATCCCGTATTGTATATTCAGCATGATGGAACCAAAGAGCATCACTTTTTGCCGAATACCGATGATTGGGAAATTTTGCCGGAATTAATCCATGATACAACGGATGTAGTTATCTCCAAAATTGCCAATGATGCATTTTACCAGACAGATTTACAGTCAACCCTTACAAATCTTGCAATAACAGAATTATATGTGACCGGTTGTGCCACGGACTTTTGTGTGGATACAACCATCAAATCGGCCTTGAGCAAGGATTATCATATAACGGTTGTGGCAGATGGACACACAACAGCCGACAGGCCGCATGTGGATGCTCCAACAGTTATTGCATACTATAATTGGTTATGGGCAGATATGTCGCCAACCCTTTCCAAAATTCAGGTTATGGGTACGGATGATTTGCTTGAAACGATCAGTGCAGGTGCTGATTGAGTTGATATTTCTTTTTTGTTTATTTTAGTATTCAACCAACAATAAGAGTCATCTATGAAATCAGAAAATATCTTTTATATATCAGGAACGGTTATCGTACTTCTTGGAGTGTTAATGAAAGTTTTGCATATGTCTGGAGGGAATGTGGTTTTGTTAACAGGGATAATTGGAGGTAGTTTATATAAATCGTGGTTGATTTCTAAACTAAAAAACAGAATTAAGGAATTGGAAGAATAAATTTCAGAACAATCATAATTAAGAATAATTAAAGAATAGATTTAAATACACTATTGCAGTATTTGCCTGAATACAATATCTTTACCTTATGAAAAGAACAATTTACAGCATTCTGATTATGGTCTTCGGTGCGATTTTGCTTGAGTCGGCCACGATGAAACGTCCCAATGGAACGGATCCCGGACATACCGGATCACCGGGAGATAGTTTGAAAACATGTATTGTTTGCCATGGAGGCGTGGCTACACCTATTGAAGGCTGGATCACATCTGATATTCCTGCTTCAGGATACGCACCCGGTCAAACATATACTATTACAGCAACCAATACGGAACATGGTGGCACCCGTTTTGGTTTCCAGGTTTCCCCGCAAAATATTAAAGGTGATCTACTCGGAACGATCATTGTTTCGGATCCGGTTAAAACGCAATTGGTGGGTAATGGAAAATACATTACTTATACCAGCAATGGTGTAGATGGCCAGGATTTTAATACATGGGTATTCCAATGGAAAGCTCCTGCTGCGGGAACAGGGAAAGTTGTGTTTTACGGAGCCTTCAATTCGAATGAGAATGGCGACAAGAGTGGCGATAAAACATTTACATCGACATTAACGGTGAATGAATCGTCAACAACGGGTTTATTTTCAAATCTCTCAACAAGCAACAATTCGTTTTCACTTTATCCGCAGCCTGCATCGGGTAGCGTACACATGAATATTGCAACCAGGCATTCCGGAAAACCTTCTGTACTCTTAAGAGACATCACCGGAAAAACGCTATCAGAGTTAACAGTATCGGATGAAAACATGGGAACTGTGAATATTGATCTTGCAGGTATTACCCATGGAATTTACTTTATTGAATTAAGGATTGACGGAAAAGCAGAAGCCATCCAAAAATTAATGATTGACTAACAACAATCAATAATTCTACATGACACAGATTGTTTTGCCAAAGCAAATAGCTAAACACTTTCGCGAAATCCACTTTGGTGGAAACTGGACTTGTTCCAACCTCAAAGATCAACTGAAGGATGTTACCTGGCAACAGGCCACCACTCAGATTTATGGATTGAATTCGATTGCAACACTAACCTTTCACATGAATTATTATGTGGATGCAGTGCTTAAAGTATTGCATGGAGAACCACTTAGTGCTAAAGATGAATACAGCTTTGCACATCCTCCAATAAATTCAGAAGAAGACTGGCAAGCAATGCTGGATAAGACTTTCAGTCAGGCAGAACAAATGGCAAATCTTATAGAGCAACTTCCGGAGAAAAAAATGTGGGAAAATATAGGTGACGAAAAATATGGGATTTGGTACCGCAACATACATGGTATTATTGAACACAGTCATTACCATTTGGGGCAGATAGCTGTTATTAAGAAAATTCTTGCGAGTAAGGTTGATTAAGTGATCAGTTGATTGGTTAGAGGTGCAGTTTTTGTACACGAAGGCACAAAAATTAAGTGAGGAAGAAAGACACAAAGAAAAAAGTTCATTGTTAGTTAGGTATAGAAAGAATGAGAGGATTAATAATTGCAATGCTAATTTTATGTGCTAATAGTACATTCTCTCAACAAATCAAGCAGAAGAGGGTACGTTTTACCAAATCAGAAATTAGTCATCCTAAATTTAGGAATGAGCTAATTTTTGGTGTATGGACACACTCCACCGATGCTCCTTCTTGTGATTTTGAAATCAACAAGAGACGATTATTGTTCTGTGATTATGATGGGGATGGAGAACGATTTTACAAAATAATTGGAGATAGTATTTTTTTAGATAATCCAACTATTATGTTTAAGGGTAAAATACTTAGTGTGACAAGGGATAAACTTATCATACACTGGCAGAACAATGCTAAACCTGAAATATTGTTAAGGTGGAAGAATTAGAAATTAGTACCCAACTCGCAACCCGAAATAAATAACCCGCAACTTTAAATTCCCAATTCGTAATTCCGAATTCTCAATTTCTTCCTACTGTTCTTCCTTGTAATAAATCTTATAGAATTTTCTACCATCCGAATCTTCACCACGTTCTATTAACTCACGATCTCCGTGAATATAGATGTGGAAGTTTTTGTCGAGTTTTAACACGCTTTTAAATACCCGTGCTTGTTTTTTGACAGCATTGGAGGAGATATCAAAATTGCCGCTGAGTGACATGTCGGCATCGTGAATCATCTCATCTTTAAATTTATTGAACGAGTCAATTACCTTATCATCACCAAAGATGGATTGGGTAAATTCCTGTTCGTTGAAGCGTTCGTTCTCTTTAAAGTAATTTACCGATTTGTTAAGTAAATCAATTTGGTCGGCTTTATTTACCTCAAATTCCTGATCAAGTTGAGTAGTAACAAAGGCTTTGGTTACCGATAGGAAGTTATTGGTAAAATGGTAGCTATCGGCACAAGCAGTTACTTTGAGAAAGTCGTCTTTCCAAAATTGTGCATCTGCTCCACGACTGGTTTTATCAATGGTGCACACTTTAAAGCCACTTTCCTTATTCAAGTTAAACACTAAGCAGCCCTTATCCAATGTGTCTATATTGATACCTCGCTCAAAGCCTATTTTATAATGTTTGCCTTTACGTTCGCTTACAATAAAGGGATCTTTTTGCTCCGACTTAAAAATACCGATGGCATCTGCAATCACTCCATCCACGAGGCAATGGTCAATGTAGGCCACATACAAATCTCCCGACTTGATATTGGGATGTTGTGTGGCTTCAAACAAATGCTTGGCAATATTGATGCTATTGATGTGAAAGGCCGTAGGGTGCTCAAATATTTCATTTACAAACTGGAATACCGGATTCAATTCTGCATTATCAGTACTTGACGTGAATTCGTAAAACACGGGAGTGCTGAATGGTTTCAGGAAATAGTGATTGAGCGCTTCAATCAAATCTTCATCTTCAATGGCCAACGGTTCGGTAGTTGGATAAAGTTGTTCGCCATTATTTTTGTTGCCCACTTCGTGAACAGATACTTGGGAAATGGTGGAGGTAGAAAAATCAATACTCATGTTGGGTGGCAAGATAAGGAGGAGAGAAGAAAGAGAAAAGAGAAAAGACCGCTGCGCTAAAAGAAGGAAGAGGAGAGACCTCTTTGTTGAAAGAGGGCAATGGTCATGCTGAGTTCACAGAAGCAGACCCCCTGGATGCTTAATACAAGAACAGGCCGCAATCCTTAGAATTGCAGCCTGTAGATCATTAACTTAACTTAAATAAACCTATATGAAAAATTATTGTTTAATGATTTTTTGAGTGGATACAACTGTTCCGTTTACCTGAATCGTTGTGAAGTAGATACCTGCTTTTAATGATGTAACATCAAGTGACAGGTTCGAGATACCTGTAGCTATCATTTCTTGTTGAAGGATCAATTGTTTACCTGTGATATCAAATACCATTACAGACGCTATGCCTGATACTTTGCTGTTTACCATAACCGATACTTCTGATTGAACAGGATTAGGGAACAACTGAAATATAGAGTTTACCAAACTGTTTTCTGCTACTCCGGTAGTGGTGGTATCTTGTGTTTCACTTGAGATACGGTAGTAGCGCATCAGCTGTCCGCGAATCTCACCATTTGCAAATGATGAAGTATGAATGTTCACGTAAGTACTGTCATTTCTACGCATGGCTGTTGAAATAGCATTGTCAAAAGGAGAGTATTTATAACTTCCGTTATTGGTAAATGGTTCTAATCCCAAAGCCACTCCGCCTGATTCGCCTTTTTTTCCATAGTGAATATGTCCTGCAGTTACAGTTCCTTGCAATCCATCAAATGCAAGCATGGTATGCAGGTTGGTACGGTCTCTGTCGTATGAAGCAATTGCTGTTCCTTGTCCGCCACTGTTGGTTGAAGCTTGCGTGCCATTCAATTCGGCAATAAAACCTTCACGTGCCAAACGGTATACTTGTCCGCGAATTTCTCCACCCGGGTTACTATCGGTATGAACAACAAAGTATAAACTTCCTTTTAATAGTTCACTTATCAAAGCAGGAGTCAATGGGCTCATTGCATCGTATTTAGTCCACATGCCTGAAAGCATGTTGTTGGCCGGAGTTAGTTCTTTAACCACACCACCGCTTTGGTTTGCTTCTCCGTTATGGAAATGTGCGGCAGCAGCATTACTGGTTAATCCTGTATACAATACGTTATAGCGTAAGGTATCCATTGTATTGTTTAACCATAAAGTTGATACACCGTATCCTGTTGATGGTTTGCCCAATGATCCTCCACCTGCAACAATAGCAGCTGGGTTTAACCATGCGTCAAAACGTAATGTTTTGGTTGAACGCAATTGTCCGCGGATTTCACCATTGGCTACCGTTGTAGTATGCAAGTTTAAGTACAAGCTGTCCGACATCAAGGCTACCATCAAATCAGTCCAGTTGCTCACGCTCACACCACCCACCATCGACATGCTATCCTGTTGAATAGTTGATTCCAGACCCAATGCAACACCACCATTTGCGCCCGGTTTACCAAAGTGCAAATGTGCTGCGGTAAGTTTACCTGTCATTCCTCTTGCCACTACACGAACCGTGGCAGTATCACCTTTCATTCCGAAGTTGATGGCTGCATGTCCAACACCAAGAGAGCCGGAACCAGCTTGCGTGCCATCTAAACTTACTGTGTAACCCCAGTCGCTTTCCAATTTAATGAAGCCCAATATTTCTACAGCAGGATTCGTGGTTGTATGAACAGCTACGTATAAATTACCTTCAATAAAATCACTCATCAATCCTGTTAATTGTGTGCCGGTAATGAATGAACGAACAGTATTGCCCAA
The DNA here is from genome assembly GCA_040386055.1 of Bacteroidota bacterium. Classification (GTDB taxonomy): domain Bacteria; phylum Bacteroidota; class Bacteroidia; order UKL13-3; family UKL13-3; genus UKL13-3. Next base: position 4,876 of record JAZKGH010000275.1, on the reverse strand, counting down.
CACTTTTCCATCAAAATCAATAATCACATTTCCTCCCGTGCGTTGATTGTGTATATGGTAACCGGTGAGAGGGCTGCTCATTTTAGCAACACTAATGGTGAAATACAAAGTGTCGCGTGTAGAGTTAAGCATAAAGGCAGCAACACCATTTCCCGTAGTTGTTAATCCTGCGGGTGGTTGCAAACGTGCAGAGAAGGTAAGTCTGTCGGCCAAATGATCCGCTTTGGCTAATGTGGCACCTACCATTAAGGCAGTAGCCATAAATAAAGAGCGTAATATTGTTTTCATGTGTTTTGAGATTAATTCGAAGTCATATACGGAAGATAGTGTGGGGACGGTTTTAATGAATATAAAAAAAATCATTATACTATAGGTGACAGCCACTTAGAATGGAGGTCGATGCTCGATACTCGATAACGGATAGGAAATAAAGAGGATGAATAATAGTACGGTGGTTGAGCGGTTCGATAGCTATCTTACGAAACCAATGCAGGGAATATTCTCAGCTCTGTTTCAGTATTCCGAAGGTCTGCTTCGATGAACTCAGCATTACATTGCTTTTTTCAACGAAGTGGTCTTTCCTCTTTTTTCTTCCTACGCATTTACCAATTGTAATTCCAAAGCTGTTTTCCTGATGTTTACTGCTATTTGATGCACTTCTCTTAAAAATTCGATATGCAGCAATTCGTTTTCTTGTAGAGTAGGGTTTGCGATAAGTGTAACCGGCAATTCTTTGCCCGAAACTTTCTCATATGTTTCCTTCAGCACAAACCAAACCGAACGAAGTTGTTTGAGTTGTTCGGCTGAGAGGTTTTCATTTGCTTCCAATTGATAGGATAGGGTAGCGAGGTAAGAGTTCAGTTGGGTAGTGAGCACTACCAAACGATACAATACATCGGCTTGCGTTTGTTTGCTTTTGGGTTCGGAAAGCATGCGTTGAAAGGCTGTGGTTAAATGTGCAGCATTTACGTAAAGGCCTTTACGGGAAAGGCGGTATGCCGATTGCGACTCCGGACTGTTTTTGCTTCGTTCAACGATTTTGGAAAGGTAGTTTACGTTCGATTGAAGCATATCCACCACCGCTGTTTTGAGTTGGTATGATTCCCATGAAGGAAACACAAAATAACTTCCCAGAATGGCAGCCATTGCCCCAATGAAAGTATCGATGATCCGTTCCCAGGCGACTGTTGCATCATTATAAGTGGTGGTAAAACTAAATACGATCAGAATGTAGGGCGTCATAAACAATACACTCACTACATACTTAACACGGATAAAACTATAGGAAAGTAACATGAACACTACCAAAAATCCAAAACGTGCCGCATCTGCAGGGAAAAAAGTAAGCACTCCCAGACCGATGATACCACCTGTAACAGTGCCGATGATCCGCTCAATATTACGCTGTTTGGTAAGACTGTATCCCGGTTTTAAAATTACGATGATGGTGAGCAAAATCCAATAACTGTGCGGACCTTCGGAAACCGTTAAGGTAAACACAAAAGCCAGAACACATACAATTGCCACACGGGCTGCATGCCTGAAATGACTGGAAGAAAGGGAAAGATTTGCACGAAACAAATTCCAGTCAATCATCTGTCTGTCTACAAACCGAGTAAGTTCCTTGCTACGCAATTCAGACAATGCCTTGGTTGAATCTTGATATTCATATATGCGGTGCAGCTTGTAGGCAATATTGCGAAGATTAATCAGAATGCGTTTTAAGATAAGCACATTGATACCCTCTTTTTCGGCAGCATCTATTTTTGATTTGAGAAGTGAGAGTCTCGGCAAAAAATCATGGATGGGTTTAACTTGTTGGTGGTTGTGTAATCCTTCACCAATATGTTCAAGCTCTTCGGCCAGTTCTGTTATGATTTGAGAGAACAATGGCAATATGTTTATTCCGGAAAATTGCTCCCGGATATATTCATATTTATAATGCGTGGCATTGATCTGTTCGTATAAATCGACCAGATCCACAAAGGTGAGCACCAGTTTTCTCCCATTGGGTGAAGTATCGCGCAGCAACTTACGTGTGCGAAACAAGATATCGCGTACGTTCTCCTGTTGCTGATTTACAATTACCTGTTGGTCGAGTACCTTTTTATAATTGGAGTCAATATCTGTATGTTCATCATAAAAGGCGGCCTTGATGCGCACAAAAGCAGCAATTTCAAAAATGCATTCACCCAATGTTTGCTCGGCCGGACGGTAAGGTAACAAACCCTGACTGGTCATGCTTAGCAAAAAGTACCAGATTCCTCCGGCTAAGATATAAGATGAATAAATCAGTGTGTCTTGCCAGGAAAGTTGCGTGTCAATTCCCAAAATCATGATCACCAATACGGATACACCAATTGATGCAGCCCGTGCACCAAAAATATTGAGCATCGAAAACAGAAAACAACTGATGCCGATTAAAATGGCCAAAGCCCATGTATGTGGAGTTAACAAGCCCGTAACCACGGCCATCACAAAGCTGAGTCCGATGGTAATGAGCATGGCATTCCTGCGATGATCGGGTGGTCCCGGATTATCGGGAATACTCACAGCGAGCGCACCTAACGAGAGTGCTATGCCAACCTGAATATAATCAAAATGAAAACAAATAATGGATGGAAGGAGGATGCCAAGAGTAATACGAAGTCCATCGCTAAAATACTGACTGTATAAAAACTGTTTGAGTCGTTTGGATGATTGCTCGATAGAGTTGGGCATGTGTTACTGCGTGCGATTCGTATTCAAAAGTAGGGGTTTCGCATGAAAGTGGTTGGGTAAAGGGCAAAAAAAAACATGCTCCCAGAGCATGTTTTCTTTTTCAACAAATAGGTAATAATGTAATATTATATAACACTAACGTTAACTGCATTCATACCACGTGGGCCTGATTGTGTTTCGTAACTTACTTTGTCGTTTTCGCGGATTTCGCTTTTCAAACCTGATACGTGAACGAAAATATCTTTTTCGTTGCTGTCATTTGGAGTGATGAATCCAAAGCCTTTCGTTTCATTGAAAAACTTTACTGTTCCTTCTTGCATTGTATTTTGTATTAAATGAGGCCGCAAGGTAGGTGTAATTAATTGATAAGCAATCTTTTTCTTTTAAATATCTGTTATGTGACATTAATCATCGTAATTCACAGGTACTTATATATATGAACCTAACCGACCGCAATGCCCTGTTGATAAGCCTTCGTCCCAATATTAGCGTGGATGCCGAACGCCTATCATTACCGGAAGAACAATTTCAACAAACAACGTTACGCCCGATACTCAAACTGCAAAATTCGTTGATACTTGCCTATTTCAACAATAAAACTGTTTTGAGTAATCCTCCAGTTGAAACCAAGGCCAGGTTGTTGTTTATTGAAAACACAATACGTAAGGATGCGGTGTTGCGTAATCAACTTATCGGACTCGTAGCCGGATTGTTTACAGAGGGTGAGTTTGCTTTTTACCTTCAACATGCTTCATCTTTGAACAAACGTATTGCGCAATTACTCATTAAACGTATACAAGATCAGTTTTAAGTAGTATAGTTATCTCCGTTCACGCGAACGTGTCGTTCGTGTGAATTAGAACGGCCAGCGATGAAGCAAGGTGAATATTAAAGCAAAGCACTTTTCGTGGATCCAAGTTCAACATGCGATGAAAGTCCGATTAAAATAATACCTCTAAAGTAAAAGTGCTGTATATGCACTTCTACTTTGTAGGAACAAGTCACGGACGACACGTCCGCGACAACTGTTTTCGGTTATAATCCGGAAAAATAGTCATATCCGCGTTCGAACCAGTAATCTCTTGGGCGCTCATTGCTGAAGGATATGGTGCCGATTCGTTTGATATGTTTAATGCCGTATTTCACCGGAATAATTAACCGCAACGGATATCCTTGATTTACCGGTAAAGGTTCTCCATTCATCTCATAACACAAAAGCGTTTGTGGGTGCAGCATGCTTTTCATATCAATACCCACATAATACCCTTTGTCGGGTGTCACCAGCGAAACATATTCCATTAGCGCCTGTGAATCGAGTTGGTAATGTTCCATAAAGTCTGAGAATTTAACACCACCCCAGTGAGTAACCTGACTCCAGCCTTCAACACATTTGAAGTCAAACACGATTTCGGTTCTGGGCAATGCTTTAATCTCATTCATGCTAATGTGCAAAGTATCTCCGTCTTTTTTGAGTAATACCAATTGCCAGTTCAGCGTATCCTCATCATGCTTTAATCCGAGCTTTCCATTTACCCTTACTTTTTTAACAGCTTGTTCTTTGGGATATTCTTTGGTGAGCTGTGAGTGGTTTAACGTGCGTTTAAAGATCTGCTCATTTTTATTCAATACAGTTCTTAGCGGCTTCAATGCACCTTGTTCTTTGGGTTGTTGGTACAGCCATTTCCAACTGTAAACTCCAACAGCAATCATTGCCAAAAAGCAAATAACGGCTACCGTAGTACCCAGCCACAACTGGCGTTGAGTCATATACTTTTTACTATTCGTTTTCATGTTCGGATGTTTGTGGGGTATTATTTTCTTCTTCAGTCAGGATTTGTTTACTGCCTTTTACAACTTCAAAACCGCGGATCATAGCCAGGAAGTTTTGAATTCCGGCAAGCATCACTTGCACAATATGTACTATAAAGAACAGGCAAAAGAGGAGTGTGATGATAAAATGTTCGGCACGTGCCCATTCATACCCACCGAGTGGACCCACGAGCCAATGTAACTGAACCGGTTTGTAAATAGCGGCTCCCGTTAACAGCATCAGAAAGCCCATTACAATAACCAAGGTATAGGCAAGGCGTTGGGCTGCATTGTATTTTAACTGTTTAGGTAAGGTTTTACGAATATGTAAATCATGCAAGATAAC
>JAZKGH010000274.1:0-8055 GCA_040386055.1 Bacteroidota bacterium | reverse complement strand
GGCAATGTTTTTATTCGAAAATCCAATTAAGAATAGAACCAACAAGGGCATCCATTTTTTCATAAGGCTTATATAAATTTTAAGTTTCGCAAAATAAGGCTTATCAGCTGCTTAACAAACAGCTGTTGATGAATAGTTATAAGACAGAATCAGTTCACTAACCATGGTATATCCGGAAAGTTTAAGGTTAATTAATGAACCTTTTTCTTACAATCACCTAAGTTTAAACATGGTTATTGGTGACATCTGTGTTCATTTTTTGAGACCTGAATGAGAATTGAAATTGTTAGATACATTGAACCCCTTCGGGGGTTCTCTTCTTCTTTCATCATCAAATTATCAAATCACCACATTCTCTCATTGAGTTCACCGCTTCGCGTTTTCCAGATCAAACTCCTCGTCACCTTTTTGATAAGGTACATATGTTACAATCAACTGAAACATTTCATCTGTTGTTCGCATGCTTCCATTTCTTTCGCGGATTTCCTGTGATGGTGAGAACGGGTTGTTTGGATTGCTTGCTGTGTTGTCGAATATTCCTTCTACATAAATAGTTGAGCCTTTCGGTATTTTTAATAGCTTTTTAAACTTGTAAAAATACTGCCATCTGAAATCCCAATTGTTAATACGGATCAACGGAATGGTATCTCCGCTCGGTTTAATGGCATATGCCCAAAACTTTTTACCGATGAGATGCATATGCGGCACTATGCTTATCAACGAAATATCATCAGGCATTGTAGCTTTGATGTGAAAGGTTTTGACTTCGTTGGCCGGAATGATGAGTTGTGGCTCCACAGGTGCAATACCTAAGGTGCCCAATTGAAACTCGCTCACCGGACGTTTGGGTGGCGCGCTTCCATAATATATTTTGTAATAAGAAGAATCCGTTGCATCAATTGGAGAAGGACCAAAATGCATATCGTTTAAATAAAATGCTCCCTTTTTTGAGAGGGTATACCCTCCTATATCTTCCGGATAAAAACTGAACAATGCACCCGGCAAATAATTGCTTACACTGGGAGTCATGCGCGGATAGGTTCCATCATCCTGCAAAATGCCCAGCTCTTTGTGAATAGTCTGACTGTTGGCCTGATCCTGGTTCACATATAGTTGACCCTCCCGAACATTCTTCTTTTTGCCCTCTGCAAACTGGATCAAATGGGTATTTACGTGATGTACCAGGCGTTTGTTACCGGGTACAAATTCAATAGCTCTTACAAATGTATCACGTGGAATTTCATATGGAATTTTTACCACAAGAAATAAGTCCTGGTTGTTTCCCTTAAGTTGAATTTTGGGCACCCGAATAATCAGATCCGGTTCACCAAAATGCACTTTGTTTAGTATCGCTGTCGGTGTTTCCAGATGCGCAGTATCACCAGGCAACATACCTTCATCCACCCAACGTTTCACCAGTTCGATCTGCTCATCACTCAACACCATTTCATCAGCAAAATGTGAATACGAAGCATCGGCAGGCCATGGTGGCATAATTCGCTCACCAACCATATATTTAATAAGTTTACCTCTCTTAGCTACATCCTGGTATGTGATCAATGTAAACGGTCCGGCTTCTCCTTCAATATGGCATTTAGTACAATTCTGATGTACGATAGGTGCAATATGCTCCGCAAACGTAACCTGAGCAGGAGGAATCTCTTTAGCCGGATGCTGATTACAGGCACCCAGTAAAAGGAGTATAAGAATCAATAGTAGTTTATAGTTTATTTTACTGCTTTCCATTTGTTATTTCTTTTCACTAATTACTCAATTAACTTAGTTACTTAATCAACTACAACTGTTTGCTGTTTGCCTGCCCACAGGTATCTTCGGCCTTTCCGCTTCGCGGAAGCTCAGGCACCTTTTCCAGCCCGCATTCTTTCATCCTTAATTCCTTAATCCCTTAATTCCATTCTCCCACCTTATTTACTCATTCAACCCATTTACTCAATTACTCATTTCCCTACTCAATGTAACATCCAACGGCTTTTGTCAATTTAATCTTTACAGGTTGATTGTTCACTATAGCTGCCAGTGCATCGCGCAGGTTGTGTTCGGTGATGACTTTACGTTTTTTGCCCAGTTCGTATGCCCAGTTGTCTATTCGTCCCTGGTACATCACCTTGCCCTGATTATTGATGACAACTACTTCGGGAGTGATGGTTGCTTTGTATTTGCTGACCAGTAATAACTGTTCATCACGTAACAACTGAACAGGAATTTTGTATTTGGTTTTGTATTCCGTAATAGCTGTTGTTGAAAAATCTGTTCCGGGAATGATGCCAATCATTTCAATGTTTTGTTTAGCAAACTCGCCATACAGATTGCGGATCGTGAGTGAATAACTCTGGCACAGCGGGCATTCGGGCGAAAGGAAATAATAGACTCTTGCCTTTCCCCCAGACTTTTCATTTAGTGGAAATGACTTACCTTTAACATCCTTAAGTGTCACCGTTTGTGCGAAAACGTTCAAACAAAGGAAACAGCAAACCCAACAGAGCAATTTATTCATCAAACAAATATCTCAAAAACTACGGAGGATAAAAATACGTATCTATCTAAAACCTTCAACACACTCTATATGTTAAAACAATGTATGAATCGACTCCAGCCAATGCTTTCATTGGTGCTCTTTAATTTAATGAGCATAACTTTATTTTCGTGTACCGAAAGTACCGTAAAACCTATACCTCAACTAACATCTGATATGACAACTGAACAAACAACAATGAATACTTATGATACTGCCACCTTTGGGGCAGGCTGCTTTTGGTGCGTAGAAGCCGTATACCAGCAACTGGATGGAGTGATTTCCGTTACTTCAGGATACAGCGGTGGTGAAGTAAAAAACCCGACTTACAAAGAAGTGTGTAATGGGAATACCGGACATGCGGAAGTATGTCAGATTGTATACGACCCTAAGGTGATCACCTTTCCTGAGCTACTCCAGGCATTTTGGGCAAGTCATGATCCTACAACCCTTAACCGTCAGGGAAATGATATAGGCACACAATACCGATCGGTGGTTTTTTACAGCAATGAAACGCAAAAACAACTGGCGGAGAAATATAAAAAAGAATTGGACGCTTCACATGCCTATGCCAATACTATTGTTACTGAAATTAGTCCGCTAACAACCTTTTACAAAGCTGAAGATTACCATCAGAATTATTTCAACGAAAATGGAGACCAACCGTATTGCCAGTTTGTGGTAAAACCAAAAGTGGAGAAATTTCAGAAAGTATTTAAGGACAAACTGAAGAAAAAAGCAACTAACTAAAGCATACAAAAAAGGCTATCCCCAAAACGGAGATAGCCTTTTTGTATTTGAAACTATTATTTAGTCAATCACAATTTTCTTCACCATTGAAGAGTTTTGACCTTTAATCATCATAAAGTACATTCCTTTAGGAGCACTTTGCAAATTGATGGTTTCCTTTGCATTTGAAGAGGTTGTTGATTGTATCAATTTACCTTGTATATCATATACAGTAATTTCCAAACTCTCCGAAAGTGAGCTGGTAATGTTGATCAATCCTTTGCTTGGATTTGGATAAACCGATACCGTAGCTTCTGATATCACGGTTGGTAAGCCTACTGCTCCTATTTTTACATAACTGGTCTTAGTAGTACTGTCGCTACCAAAACACATTGATTTCACCTTTAACGATACCGTATACATACCATCGGCCATAAACATCACTTCAGGGTTTTGTGACGTTAAAGATGTACCACCGTGGAACATGATTGTGCCAGGAGTAATACTCCAGTTCCACTCAACAGCATTTTCTGAAGAATCACGGAAGTTAATTACATCAGAAGTAGTGCCCGATGTTTTTGACGCATCAAAATTTGCTTTAGGCAATGTTGGTGGCGAAACTGGAACTGTTACCTTACGAATGGTATGGTTGTTTTTATCAAAAACATACAATACGTTGTCTGCATAAAAAATTCCTGAAAGCCCGTCAAAACGAGCACCTGTACCGTTTCCATCTACCGTTCCGGCATCAGTAATAGCTCCCGCAAATGTAATCACACATGATCCGTGAATTTTGCGAATAGCATTATTGTCGGTTACATAAATATTTTTCATATCGTCAACAGCAACATCCGTTGGTACTGAAAAAGTTGCCACAGTTAAAGCATCTCCATCATCCGTACCATATGTCCCTTTACCGGCAACGGTAGTTACCGCCCCTGTTGTAATATTCACCTTGCGTATTTTTTGCAATCCAAGATCCGTAACCAAAAACTCGGTAGCATTATACCAACACATACCTGAAGGCAATGAGAAAGTAGCTGCGGTTCCAATTCCGTCTGCACTGCCTACTGTACCACTTCCTGCAAAAGTAGTTACAACACCGGCAGGTGTAATCTTGCGAATACGGTGATTTTCTGCATCCGTTACATATAGGTTATTGTTTGCATCAACTATAATATCAACCGGCATGTTAAACTTAGCAGCTGTTCCCGTTCCGTCAGCAAAACCTGATGACAATTTATCTCCCGCGAATGTAGATACTGTTTGACCATTGGGGATATTGGCAAATGGAGTCACTTTACGGATAATACTGTTATAGTTATCTACCACATAAATATTACCCAATTTATCAATGGCAATTCCGCTGGGTCCGTTAAAAGTAGCAGCAGTACTTGTAGCATCATTGCTTCCTGCGTCACCGGCTAAACTTCCTGCACGCACATACACATCTGTTCCGGTAATATAGCGCACTCTGTTTCCCATACCTTCAACAAACCATAGTTTGCCTGAAGTGTCTTTACACATATTACTTGGTCCGAACAATTTTGCATTGGCAATAGTCGATGATGATAAGATATTGCTGGTTGGGAAAACGCCTGCCGTTCCCATGTAGGTAGTTACAGTCTGGCTATGAGCAGCAGCTCCGGCCATTAACAATAGGGTTGTAAGTATTTTTTTCATATTAAAAATTTTACTCAAATACGTACATTTTTAGTGGCTTAGCAAACAATAGCGCCACCAACTATCAACATATAATAGTGGAAATCACGTTCAGCATAAAACCTGATGGGGGTTTGGCATGTTAATTGGGCTTTTTCATCAACCAATTAATACTGTTATGACTACCAAATACGGCAAAAAAGCTCAAGATAAAGTTGAAAAGGTTATGCATGAATTCAAACATGGTGAACTCAAATCCGGTTCAGGGCAAAAAGTTACCAGTAAAAAACAAGCTGTTGCCATTGGCTTATCGGAAGCACGCAAAGAAGGAGCAAAAGTTCCGGCTAAAAAATCTTCGCACTCAAAATCGTAAGCCAACTCTAACGTTGCCTAATTTCTAAAACTCCTTTGATTCATGTTGGGTCAAAGGAGTTTTTCCATTTTAGGAAGCACTTTATCAATAGAAACCGGTTTAGAAAATACTCCTTTCCATAGATCACCGACTTGCTTCAATCGTTTCGCTATCGTATGAATTGTAAATTGTTCGGGATTAAGCTTGTGGTTTACCTCTTTCCATAGCAAAGGAGTAGATACCGTTGCATAAGGTCTAGGTCTCACACTGTACGGAGCCGCAACGGTTTGTCCCTTTCTGTTCTGCAAAAAATCTATATACACTTTGTTGCTGCGTTTTGAAACGGTCCGTTCTATGCTTGTTGTTTTTGGTAGTCTTTTGTGAGTAAGTGTGGCCATTAATTCAGCAAACATTTTCACAGCATCATAATCATATTTACCTCCCAATGGAATATAAACATGTAGCCCTGTTGCACCACTTGTTTTACAGAAACAGGCAATTTTCAGCTCATCGCAAATCTCTTTAATAACCAATGCCGTATTTACCACTTCCACAAAAGTAATTTTACCCGGATCCAAATCCAGTATCATATAGTCGGGATACTCCGGTTTGGTATAAATACTGTGCCATGGGTTAATTTCAATGCAACCCAGGTTAGCCATATACACTAAAGTAGCAGTATCATTACAAATCAAATAATCAAGATATTTGTTGTTGGATTTGGAATAAAGTTTTGCTGTCCGTATCCATGAGGGCAACTGATCAACATTCATGTCTTTTTGATAAAAGCTTGTACCCTTAATGCCATTCGGATGTCGGTTCAATGATTGCGGTCTGTTTTTAAGATAAGGTAATATCCATTTACTGATTGATTGATAGTATGCAATAAGGTCGCCTTTGGTTAGCTTTTCTTCGTGCCAATATATTTTGGTAAGGTTCGTGCATTTTACTTTTTTATTGTCAATGATTATGATTGTTTCGGCTTCCATTGTTTCTTCTACTCTTCCTTTTGTTGAGGGTGTCTCACTTTCCTTAACCACTTCATCAGCCTTTTTATCCTCACGTAGTCCCATAAATACAGGATTTCGCAGATTTTCGTCTCTTGTCCATTGCTGAAATTTAACATTACAAACCAAAGCAGGTTTCATCCATACAGGTTTTCCTTTTCTTCCGAGTAAAACAGGCTTTTTCTCAAAAGGGCACTTATTTGTTTGCAACTTTGTAAACTGCTTATGCAATTGTTCCAAAGAAGCATCCGTAAACCCGGTTCCACAATTTCCTATATACATGAGTTCGTCACCTTTGTACAACCCAAGAATTAATGATCCAAAATACTTCCTGCTGTTTTGAGGTAGGGTATATCCGCAAATCACAACTTCCTGCATCATCACACTTTTTATTTTAAGCCAGCTTTCAGCTCTTTTACCGGGATAATATAACCCCGTTGCGTCTTTTGCAATGATCCCTTCATATCCCTTTGTTGTTAATTTTTTAAGCAACTGCTCTCCTTTTTCACGGACCGAAGGTGACTTGATAATGTTTGTAAATGTATATCCATCAAAAAAGGTATCAAGCAATTCCTTTCGTTGTGATAACGGTATTTCTGCAAGTGAATGACCATTGACAAATAAGATATCGAAGACATAATACGTTAAGGTTCCTTCGTGTGTGGTAGTATAATTCTGCAATAACTGAAAATTACTTACTCCTTGTTTGTCTTCTATTACAACTTCACCATCAAGAATAATATCATCACTTATAATTTCAAGCTCTTCTATCAGCGTTTTGTATTGTTTATTAAAACTATTCCCATTGCGCGACACCATTTCCACTTCACCGTTGTGTACCTTTGTAAGGGCTCTGTAACCATCATATTTAGGTTCATAAAACCATTTTGTTTCTTTAGGAATTTCAACAGCAATTTTTGCCAGCATTGGTTTTTGTAAATGCGCCCATGCTAAGGCTATCTTCTTTTTACTCGTTGTATCCTTTTGTGTGACAGTTTTAGATTTAGCCGGAACAGGTGAGGGCCTAGCCGTTTTCTTTTTTTCGGCAAAAGATTTAACCGGTTCTATTTGAGTTATGTCATAATCTACCTGCGCATATGCATCTTTTTTCTTTATGAGCAACCAGTTTTTTCCGGTCTCATCATTCATTCTCACTAATGCAAAAGCTCCATTCAGGTGTTTTCCTTTCAGCATAAACTTAAGGTCGCCCTTTTTTAATTGGGCAAGAAGTAATTTTTCTGTTTGAGTTTTGGTTGTTTTCTCCAGTGGACTGTAAGTTCCCTTATCCCAAATATCAACTATTCCTGCACCATAATTCCCTTTGGGGATTTCCCCATAAAACTTACCATAAGGCAGCGGATGGTCTTCAACCATAACAGCCAGACGCTTCTCTCCTGCTTTCATTGACGGCCCTTTGGGAACAGCCCAGCTTTTTAATACACCCTCCATTTCCAGCCTGAAATCATAATGGAGATGTGAAGCATCATGTCGCTGCACAACAAAGCTAAGAGACTGACTTTTTTTCGAAACGCTCCTTTCAGGTTCAGGTGTGTGTTTGAAATTGCGTTTCCGTTTGTATGCAACAAGTCCCATGTTAGGATACTTTCTTTTTCAGACTTGCTTTAAGTTGATCCATCAAGTCTTGTGATTTACTGTGCACCACTTTTAATTTTTTAGTGGTCGGACGTTTGCCTTTTGCTTTCGCCTTAATCAGTTTTAATAAATCGGCAGCATACTCATCTTTAAATTTTTCGATATTAAAGGGGCCGCTA
>JAZKGH010000273.1:0-23319 GCA_040386055.1 Bacteroidota bacterium | reverse complement strand
CAATTTCCGGTCATTTTGTTGACGTCAGCAAAATGATCGAATTAGTAAAGGAGCTGAGTCGGGAAGGTTAAGTGGTTCAACCATAAACCAATTATGTCACTTAACAGCGTGTTGCAACTCGTTCCCGGTATTGAATGTTAGACAACTGAAATATACACTCATGTATCAACCAATAGTATTTAAAATAGTAAAAGCCCCTTTGATGATTTGGATATGTAATTCGGCAAACATACATTTGGTAATAAGGGATGCAGATTTGCATCCTTTAACTCCCAAATTGGATGTTAAAGGATGCAAAAGTTGCTCCTATAACTAAGTTATAAGCCATTTTAATGAAACATTTATGGTAGGATATGCATTATTCACACAAAATGGAGCTTGGGAAAGCTTTGACTATTATTTGTATGAGTTGAAACAAGAAATAAACGCCAAAAGCAAAGACTATATCTTAAATGTTAACGTAGAGGAGTGGAAACGTTACTTTATTGAGAAGTATGACTATACACCTTTGACTATCTATCCAGATAAGGTTACCACCAAATTTAAAGGGAAACCGATGAAGAAAGGAACTTCAACGGTTGATGAAGACTCATACATATTTGAAATTCGTGTGCCTTTTATCGGCTGGTTTCACTTATTCTCTTTACAGCCCAAAAACAGCATATTAAGTGACCTTTGGGTAGATACTCCAGCTACCGATAGTGGTGACATCACTTCTTCAATAATCATACATGGACATGATGAAGCAGCAATTGAAAGGCATCGAGCCAAATTTCTTCATGTATTAAATGGAAACATTCCTGAAATCAATAATGATTTGAAAACCTTTAAAGCTCAAGTTGAGAAGAAGTTTGAAGCAGAGTATAATATCAGAAAAGAAAAAATACTTTCCGAGAATACTTTTTTTGAGAAGTTGAATATAAAAATTGAGCCAACAACTGATAAAATATATAAGGTACCCGTACTAGAAAAGAAAAAGATACCAGAACCAGTGGTGGATGGAAAAACCACAAAAAAATTTACTGAGACGCCCACACTCCCGGATGAACATTATTATGATATTCTTGACGTGATTAATACATTTTATAAATCAGTAGAAAAGAAACCTTCAACATATAAAACAAAGGATGAAGAAGGCCTACGCGACTATGTATTACCTGTATTGGAAACAAGATATAGTAATACAACTGTTACGGGAGAAACATTCAACAAGGGTGGAAAAACAGATATACTCATTCGGCATACCGATGGAACAAATCTATTCGTTGCAGAATGTAAATTTTGGAAAGGGGAAAAAGTATTACATGAAACAATTAATCAATTATTTGACAGATACCTTACTTGGAGAGATAGTAAAACAGCAATATTATTTTTTGTTACAACAAAAGAGCCTTCAAAAGTATTAAGAACAATACAAGATAGCATTGTAACCCACCCCTACTATATCAGGGAAAATGGGAATAGAGGTGAAAGCTCTTTTTCTTACGTTTTTCATTTTCCAACAGACAAAGGAAAGCATGTGTTTATGGAAGTTATGACATTTCATTTTCCAACTACATAGACGGTAAGAAAAACGGCTTATAACACGCGTCTGCCGCCAGTGGCGCTAACTCGCTAAAGTGCAGTTTTCGTTTCCGTATTTTTCTTATCTTAGCTTGACAATTAAACCCTCCGCAATCGGCAACAGCTGCTGGCGGCCAAACGTTAGAGGCAATTTTAAAGAACATCCGTCTAGAATAATATTCCATGAAAGTAAATGGTAAAAGTAAATTTGAAATATGGGCACAATTATGTGTTTCGAGGACTTGTATAAATGAAATTCATAGTTTTTTTCGAAGTGAGTATAAAGTTGAACCTGAATATTTAATTCAAAATTTACATCTGACAATATATCATGCTAGACGTCCAATGCAGAACTTATCAGAATTACGACAAAACTGCAATCTAAGCATTGACACATTAGATACCAGATTTATGGTGTTAGCTCCTGGAGGAGAAAATCCGCGACCAGATATAATTCAAGAGAAACAGAAAATAGGAATTCGAATAAAGAAAAGTTCAAACTTCAGAAATGTAATTGAACAATATCGTGATTCTCTAATTGAGCATGAAACTCCTCACTTGTTAGGAAATAGAAAGCCAAGTATAAGAACTAGAAATGCATTTGGAGCTAGAAATTTTCAACCACACATTGCTATTATAAAATCCGGAAATGGTATAGTTACAGATTTGAGCGAAATCGGAGATAACTTTAGAGATTTTGTTCAAGAAATAAAATTTGATAAATTCATTATTCACAAGACGCAAAATTTCTAGAAAAAAACTGCACCTAACAGCGCACAAAACTTATGGCGGCAATTAGGTAATTTTAAATTTTTCGTTTCGCAAATTTTCTATCTTAGCGGAAAGAACTCAGTCCGTTTTTCCGCCACAAGGTCTGTGCGCGAAACCATTAGCACCCATAATAAGACGACAACGAATGAGATCATTAATGTTTATTCTGACAATAATGCTTTTGACTTTTGGATGTTCTAATAAGGACAATTCTAAAGGGTCAAACAATGACAGTTTACAGACAATCTATATTGACAATTCCCTTATAAATAATGCCGTTCTAAATGAGAATATTCAATACATAGGCTTTATTGACAAATTCTATTTTTCTAAAGACAATGAAGCTTACGTTGAACTTTATTTCATAAAAGACGAGACTAATGCTGACGAATATGGCAAAATAGTAAAACTTGCTGACTCATTAATTTACCAAGACGATGAAAATAGCAGACATAAATTTCCAGACAATTTATCACCAAAATATTTTGACCTAAGGGGACTTTCAAAACTTAAAATCTACGATAACGACAACAAACTTTTTTGCAATGCTGAATTTCTTCGTGTAGAGTATTTAGACCAAAATATTTCATCTCCTTTTATCGCAGTATACAAGACAGAGAAAATAATCAAAGCTGACGGTTATTATGGTATCAGTAATTTTAATGAAACTTTTGAGCAAAAAAATTATACGATTTCAAAAGACACAGTGTTGACAGAAAATATACTGACAAAACTTAACGACCAAAGACCATATTACGGACTTGAAAATAATGGAACTCACCTGCACTTTTCAAACAACGACACAGTCCTCTCAGTGGTTAATTCAGAAAATTATGCTTACGTTGTATTGACAACCAACAGGGATTTTAAGGTTTTGTATAAAAGTCCTGACTTCGAAAACGTTTCGGATATAAGGTTTATTCCTCTAACTAAAAATACACTTCCTTATATTTTGACAAGGAATATAAAACCCGAAACAGATGTAATGTGGGACAAATTATTGCATTTTAATGGGACAAAATATACTGCTACGAACAGACAACGGAATGAATAGTACGGGTGCCAACAGGCATTTGGCAAAAAAAAGCACATACGCCTAATATAGGTCTTGTACTATTGTCGTTAAAGTGACAAAATGAAATTTATTTTTAGGCCTAAAACGTTATCTTGCTTTGCAGATTATCGCACAGAAATTACAGCAGCATATGGTGTGGGAACGTTAGCAGTAGCTGTATTAAATTAAATTTAAAAAAATGACGATACATAAAATTATCACAACAGCTATATTAGCCTCATTCGTAATTAATGGTTGTAAAGACAGTGCAACGAAAAAAGAAAGCGTCAGCACAGAGGTTGTTCCGGAAATAAATAAAAATGAACAAAATACTGATTCAACAAATGGACAGTGGATAGTTGATAAAAACCATAGCAAACTTGCATTTATTGTAGATCATCATGGAATTACAGAGGTTGATGGCTATTTTAAAAGGTTCGAAGCAAAAGTAACTGCCAAAAAAGAAGATTTATCTGATGCTGTTTTTGAGGTGACGGTTGAAACAGCCAGCATATTTACGGACCTTGAAGAACGGGATAATGAACTAAAAGATGAAGACCTGTTCCACACAAAAAAATTCCCGACAATGACGTTTAAAAGTACCTCTTTCAGGAAAGTTCAGGGAAATAAATATGTTATGTTAGGGGACCTGACAATAAAAGGTGTTACTAAACCCATTACTCTTGATGTTACCATCACCGGACCAAATGCTCACCCTAATCCTGATAATAAAAGCCTGCAATTCGGTATTAAGGGAGTGGCTGTAATTAAAAGAAGTGACTTTGGAGTAGGAGGTCGTCTTACATCGGCATTTGTAAGTGATGAGGTTCAGATAAGGGTAACAGGAGGATTTGAAAAGAGGAAATTATAGAGCTGCAGATACATGAACGTAATCATTGCAGGAAGTTCGGGAATGATTGGCAGCCTGGTTTTAGCGCAGTGTCTTCAAAACGACAAAGTACATGAAGTAAGATGCCTGGTACGAAAACCGACAGGGCAAAAGCACAATAAACTGAAAGAAGTAATCATTGAGGATTTTAATGATTATTCCCAAAACGATGCACTCTTCAAAGACATCCATATTGCTTTTTTCTGTTTGGGTGTTTATAAGGGTCAGGTGAGTGGCGAACAATTCAAAACCATCACTGTGGATTACACCGTTACGTTTGCTAAAGCATTGGAAAATCAAAGTCCACAGGCAACATTCTGTTTCCTCAGCGGCAGAGGTGCCGACAGAACAGAAAAAAGTTTGATTTCTTTTTCACGCTACAAAGGGATGGCTGAAAACCGGATCTCAACACTCAACTTGCACGTTTACTGTTTCAGGCCGGCATATATCTATCCGGTTGAGCGTAGAAAAGAACCCAATTTGCTACACGGAGTGACAAGAGTTCTCTATCCGCTTTTAAAATATTCGGGAGAGAACAATACTATAAGATCAACTGAATTGGCCAATGCAATGTTTACGGTAGGACTGAATGGTGCAGATAAACACGTATTGGAAAATCGCGATATACTGAAGAACTGCCACTAACACTTCGTGGATCCATTTGTTGTTAATTTGCAAGTTCATATCTTTGCATTTGGTTGAGTGGATGCCCGTCATCGCGACCCCTGAAACTATAGATTAACAAAAATATCACAAAACAGAATACAAAAATGGAATTAAGAATACTACAACAGAATGAAGATAAGACAGATAATTTATTTGAATCAGAAGACTGCCAGACTTTGTTGCAAATGTATGAGGATTACTACCCCCAAATCGGTTTCAACTTACCTTGGGTTGCTTATCTTGTTGTAAAACAAAATAAAGTAGTAGGTTCATGTAGTTTCACAGGACAACCCAATGAGGGTAAAGTTGAAATTGCTTATTGGACGTTTACAGAATATGAAGGGCAAGGCATAGCCTCCTTTGCTTGTAAAGAACTAATTAAAATAGCGCAAAATGCTGACCCCAAAGTGACTGTAACAGCAAAGACGGCACCTGAACATAATGCTTCGACAAGAATATTAGAGAACAACAACTTCATTTTTACTGAAATTGTTCAAGATGAAGAAATTGGTGACGCTTGGTTGTGGACATTAAAAGCACAAGAAAAAACAACGAACCGCTAACAAGGGTTTGGCAAAATGGGGCAGAAATGCTAGCTTGAACATTTGTACTTCTAATCCCCCACTTCAGCAAGCCCAAAACCGCTAGCGGTCATTGTACGAACGACAGTGCAAGCAATAAGAGGATAAATTTGAATCAATGAAAAATATACCAACTTTATTTGAATGGACAGGTGATATAGAAACCTTTGAAACATTATTTGGAAAATTTTATGAGAAGGTTTTGAAAGATGATTTATTAGGAGAAGTTTTTAAAAATATGTCGCCCGAGCATGTTAAACATGTTTCTCATTTTGTAGCTGAAGTTTTTGGGGGTGACAAACTTTACACCTCAGGGGACAAAGGCAGTCATTCCATAATGATTGGTAAACATATTGGCAAAATGCTGACAGAAGAAAAACGCCAACGGTGGGTACATCTTTTGCTTCAAACTGCAGATGAGGTCGGTTTAAAAAGCGACCCTGAATTTCGTTCTGCATTTGTTGGATATATTGAATGGGGAACAAGACTTGCTGTTATCAATTCTCAATTGACAGTAAACCCTATGACACAAAACGAACCAATGCCAAAGTGGGGTTGGGGAGAAACAGGTGGACCTTATAACCCAAGTGAAAATTGAAATGAAAAAGTTACAATTCTGTTTAATCGCTTTAATTGGCTGTAAAACGAAGCAAATATAAATGCAAATAATGTTATCCGGATTGATAATATTAACAGAACTGATTTAATGACTTAATCGGATATAGATCGAAAATTAATTCAACAAGAAAGGGGAACTTTGAAGAAATTATTTTTACGAAAAGGGATAATAAAAAGATAATTTTATCAGCGTTATTTCTGAAAATTGTGAAGACTTAAAACCACAAATAAAAGGCAAACCCGAATATGCAAAGCCTCTTCATCCGACTTTGATATAAATTGCAAGACATGAACAATTCCAATACACATAATGAGCGTATCGCAAACATGACCTTTGCCTCTGTTTACCCTATGTATGTAGCAAAAGTGGAGAAAAAAGGCAGAACAAAAGAAGAATTGCATCAGGTGATAGAGTGGTTAACAGGTTTTGATTATAAGAAGTTGCAAGAACTCATAAAAGAAAAGGTAACGTTTGAAACATTCTTCCAGCAGGCTACGCTAAACCCGAACGCACGCCTTATCACCGGAGTTATCTGTGGGTATCGTGTTGAAGAAATAGAGAATCCTTTAACACAGCAGGTTCGGTATTTGGATAAGCTGGTGGATGAGTTGGCAAAAGGAAGAAAGATGGATAAGATCTTACGTGGCACTTAGAGTGTTGGAAAGCTATATTGCTTTGGATAAACTACAAACTACATCGGAAGTTTATCCGGAAAAGCCATAATTTAGTCGCGTGCAACTCAACGAAAAATATAAAGAAGTCCTCCTATACGGTATTTCCATGGCCATGTTGGTGCTGTTGCTTAAATGGCTGGAGGCCCATTTCATTATACTTAATTATCGACTCGATCTTTTTATTGGAGTTATTGCCATCCTCTTTATGGTTCTGGGTATTTGGTTAGCGTTTAAACTGGTAAAACCCAAAGTGGAAACACGGATCATCGAAAAAGAGATTTATATAGATAATACAGTCCCTAAGGAAATCGATACAAATGAGATTAAAAAACTGGGTATAAGTAAGCGCGAACTGGAAGTATTGGATTTGATTGCTGCCGGTTTAAGCAATGATGAGATCGCGAAAAAATTATTTGTAAGTTTAAACACTGTGAAAACGCATTCCTCGAGTATCTTTTTGAAATTGGATGTAAAACGAAGGACACAAGCAATTGAAAAGGCTAAAAGACTTAATATCATACATTAACATAATTCATCCTTTAGTGTGAAAGTGTAGCAATACATCAAAATCACCCGAAAGTATGAAGGAAAACAGGGAGGTTGAGGATAGTTTTGTGGCATATTAATCTTTAAAAATAACATATTATGAAAAGAAACATTTTAGTATTCGGAACAATTGCGGGAGTACTTGTTGCCACCTTTATGGCTGTATCCATGGCCCTGATGTCATGTGATGAAAACGCAACGCATGGAAGCGGAGCAATGGTCATTGGCTTTGCCTCTATGGCTGTGGCATTCTCCTTTGTATTTGTGGGCATCAAAAATTACCGCGACAAACAGAATGGCGGAACAATCACATTCGGTCAAGGGTTTTTACTCGGGTTTATGATAAGTCTGATTGCGTCCACAATATATGTTGCTACCTGGGCGGTAGAATTCCATTTCTTTTTGCCGGATTTTATGGACAAGTATGCTGCTTCACAAATTAAAGAGTTGAAGGAAAGCGGTGTTTCAGGTGCAGCGCTTGATGAAGCCATTAAAAGCTTAGAGACGACCAGTTACGATTATAAAAACAACCCGCTGATCTTTACTATGTACACGTATATGGAAATACTTCCTGTTGGAATTTTAATAACGTTGATCAGCGCGTTGATTCTTAAAAGAAAAACACCTGTAGCAGCTTAACTGAATTCTTAGAATACATGTAATTGGAACAACATAGACAAACGACAAGCAATAAGACAATGGACAAAGTTGACCTGACTAAGAAACACAAGACTTATTTTACCGCAAAGACAAAGCCCGAATTAGTACAAATTGAGGCGGCTCAGTTTATGTCCATTTGTGGTAAGGGAGACCCTTCTGATAAGCCATTTACCGAAAGAATTGAGGCACTTTACTCAACGGCTTATACGTTGAAATTTGCATACAAAGCGCAAGATAAAGACTTTGTTGTTTCGAAATTGGAAGGCCTTTGGTGGTATGATGAACAGAAATATGCGGGAAAATCTATTTCAAATTCTTCTGTGGACGTTCCGAGAAGTGAATGGGAATACAGGCTATTAATAAGACTTCCTGACTTTGTAAAGGAACAAGACCTTGAAAAGGCGAAAGAAACAGTAATTGTAAAAAAAGACATTCAACTAGCCAAACAACTTGAGTTTTATACTATGGCAGAAGGCTTGTGTGTTCAAATGTTACATGTTGGACCGTTTTCAACCGAACCCGAATCGTTAAAACAGATCGGGACATTTATTGAAGCCAACAAATTGGGCAGAAACGGGCTTCACCACGAAATATATTTGTCTGACTTTAGAAAAACAGAACCCCTAAAACTGAAAACGATCTTGCGGGAACCCGTAAAAAAATAAAAAGAAATGGCTGAAAAAAAATCAAAGCTGGCTGAGATCAAAACCAAACCAACGGCTGCAAGTGTGGAGGAGTTTATCAATGCGGTAAAAGATGAACAAAAGCGCAAAGACAGTTTTGTGATTTTGGAAATGATGAAAAAAGCAACCGGTGAAGAACCTAAAATGTGGGGCAGTTCGATCATCGGGTTTGGAAATAAAAGATACAAAAGCCCTACTTCCGGGAGAGAAGTGGATTGGCTTATAATTGGTTTCGCTCCGCGTAAGGCCAATATATCATTGTACCTTTTTATAAGCCTTAAAGAGCATTCTGATACTCTTAAAAAATTGGGTAAACATAAAACGGGTGTGGGTTGTCTTTATATAAATAAGCTCGAGGATATTGATTTGAAAGTGTTGGAGGGGATGATAGAGACATCATTAGATGGAGGTTAGTGCTGCATGAGATGGGTATAAAAGAGAAAGAAGCAAGAGCTTTATAGATGTGGATCTGTACAAGAAATATCCGATAGATCTAATGCTTTATTGTAAACAACATAAGTAAACAATACTTTTGATTATTCTTATTTGAATTAAACTATTTAGTATAAACAGAAAAATGATAAACAACGGTAAAGCAACAATTGATAAGTCGTTTAATGGACTGAACATTATGATTCCATCGAAGAAGAATTGGTTTGCACTGTTATTTGGAACGGTTTGGATGGGAGGATGGGCTTTTGGATTTTTAAGCGCTTCGGGTATATTGATGAAATCGGACATGGGGCAATTTGGTGTAAATGGATTTATGACCTTTTGGTTATTGGGTTGGACAGCTGCCGGTCTTTTTATTGTATTCTTTTTGCTGTGGGGATATTTCGGGCGGGAAAATTTTTTGATGGAAGGAAACGAAGTTTTGTTTGAGAAAACTGTTTTTGGAATTGGTAAGAAGAACAGATTTGAATTATCAAGCGTTAAGAATTTTAGAGTGGAATTAGGTGCAGATGCTGCGTTTGGAGGTAATAGATGGGCTTTTTGGGGTCTTGGTCCGGGCAAGATTAAATTTGACTATGGCTTTAAAACCTATTCATTCGGATTGGGAGTTGATGATGCTGAAGCAAATCATATTGTTGGATTGTTAAAAGAGCAATTCAAGGAACAATAAATAAAGGTGACATCAATGCAAAAGCCAATTGTCAATAAAGAATTCTTACTTCAGAAGGTACCGGGTAAGGGTGGCTGGACATACGCACTTATTCCCGATATTTCTTTCGATCAAAAGCGTCAATCACTTTGGGTAAAAGTTAAGGGTACAATTGATGATCATGAATTCAATAATCTTAATCTTGCTAAAATAAAAGGTGGAGGATTTTTCTTTCCTGTGAAAGCTGAAATCCGAAAAGCTATTAATAAGCGGGAGGGAGATAGCGTGAGAATTGTGCTCTTTGAAGATTTTACTGCATTTGAAATTCCTGAAGAATTTATTGAATGTTTGAAGATTGAACAGAAGGCTTACGAAAAGTTTATAGCTTTAAAAGAAACGCATCAAAAGGAATTCATCCATTGGATTTATGAAGCCAAAAAAGAGGAGACAAGGGCTGAACGCATCAATAGTACGATTAACAAGGTGTTGAAAGGAGAAAGACTATATTCTAAAATGGAATGAATAAGTTGTTAGGATGAATGCTCCAATGCAGGAGCATTCAAAATAAACCCTACACCAAATACATTCTCAATGCTGATAGCAGTATCTTCTTTTAAGTATTTACGAATTTTAGTAATAAACACATCGAGGCTTCTCCCTAAGAAATAATCATTTTCACCCCAAAGATCTGTTAGTAACTCTTCGCGTTTAATTACCTTATTACGATGGGTGGATAGATAGTTTAGAATATCACATTCCTTTTCGGTGATACGTTTGGTGTGACCATCAATGCATAGTGATTGATTGCCATGGTCAAACAGGTATTTTCCTATTGCAATCAGTTTGGTATGTGTGACACTGCCGGTATCCGGTATTCTGCGCATAACCGCCTTGATTTTCCAAAGTAATTCTTCTTCATCAAAAGGTTTGATGATGTAATCATCGGCTCCCAGGTCATACCCCTTAAGTTTATCTTCTTTTAAAGACTTTGCCGTAATGAATAGAACCGGAATGTTTTTATTCTTCAAGCGTATGGCTTTTGCTACTGCAAATCCATCCATCTTAGGCATCATTACATCCAACAGGCAAATGTCAAACGGATGGCTGTGGAAGGCTTTTAAGGCCAGCTCACCGTCTTTACATAATTTTACATCAAAACCTTCAGCCTCGAGGTAATCAACCAACAGAATGCCCAGATTAAGATCGTCCTCGGCCAGTAATATGGTGTGTTTATCTTTAGTCATTGGGTACTGAAATCATGAATTGTGTTCCGGTTCCTTTTTCGCTTTTCAATTCAATGGTGCCTCTATGTAACTCCACTATCTTTTTGACATAGGCCAACCCAAGTCCGAATCCCTTTACGTCATGCACGTCTCCTGTAGGAACCCTGAAAAATTTATCAAATACTTTCTGTTGGTGTTCTTTATCGATACCAATGCCATTATCAGCGATGACAATATTGAAATATCCATTTGCGGAAGATGTTTGGATGTTTAGTTCAGGTTTATCCTTTGTGTATTTTAGGGCATTATCAATAAGATTGCAAAATGCATTGGTGAGATGTGTTTTATCTCCATGAATGATGAAGGTATCAGCATTCAGATTTAAGTTTACTGTCCCTTGTTTGAGTTCCATCTGCATATTCATACATTTTATAGAATCATGAATGATCGCATGCATATCCAGTTCTGTTTTTTGCAACGGAATTTCACCCCGTTCAAGTGCCGTCATGCTTAATACCTGTTCTACCTGCAGCCTGAGTTTGTCGTTCTCTTCGAGTATGATTGATGAGTAATGTTTGATCTTATCATCCTGTTGTAGGGTTGATTCTTTTGTGATCATTTTACCGGCTAATGCAATATTGGTTAACGGTGTTTTAAACTCATGGGTCATGTTGTTTAAAAAGTCGGTAGTATGTTCTGATATTTCTTTCTCCTTTAACAGAGATAAAACAGTTCGCCAAAATAATACCAGAACAATGAGAATGAGCAAGACAGAGGTCATAAACAAGAGGCCCATCTCTGCAAGGATGAATTGTTTTTTATCCGGAAAAATGAGTTTCAGTTCGAATCTTTTGATGCCGGAAGTTTCGAGTGGTTTATAGTAAGCATAGTTGGAGAAACTATTTCTGATCTTATTTACCGGGGATTTTGGTTTGATCACTTCAAACCTGTAATCAATATAAAAGTTATAAAACCGCATGTAATAATTAAACAACGAATCTATTTTGCGAATCTCATGCTTTCCCAATTTAGCTGTTGATGGTGAAGAACTATTCTGATCTACATAACCTGCTATTTTCCCGCAAGTTTCCTCGTCAGTGCCAATTGCTTCAGTTGTTCTGGAGAGTACCATATTGGCCTTTTCGGAGAACAGTTCTTCTTTAATTTTGGCAGTTTGCACAATCCAGTTCACTTGAATAACAAGTACAATAACCAATGCGATAGAAGAAGCCGCAATAAACAAATAGGTGCGGTTGGGTTTTAGTTGCATAGACCAAAAGTAGCCATTTTCAGTTATTCATAATTTACTTTAACAAGTCATTAACATCATAATAACTAGTCGGTAACACTATGTCATTTTAGCACACGCTACATTTGTTAAGTAAATTTTATATTTATGTAAGCTGAAAAACATGAATCTTGAACCCACATTTAATCTATTAACAGAATGAAAACAACCCGCACAATTGTAATCGCCATTATCGCTATCATAATAGCTGCCTGCGGTACATCTAAAAAAAGTACAACAGCAGTTGCTCCCACAGCTCCAAGTCCGGCTCCAACCACTCCATTGGTTTTGATGAAACCCAGCAATGGTATTTATGCCCCCGGAAATGAAGAACTCACAGCCATTCAGATGCAACATAAAGAGGTGACAATGGATAAATTGAAGGAAGGGTATACGCTCTATACGGAAGGTACATGTATTAAGTGTCATGGTGCTAAAAACATCTATGTATATAATGAAGTGTCGTGGAAAAATATTATTGATGATATGGCGATCAGAGCTAAAATGCCGGATGAGCAAAAAGATGCTGTATACATGTATGTACTTGCTATACTGGCAACTCAACCCAAATAAATAACTGCTTTCAGCTGCAGCAATAAATATGGAATTTACAATGATCACTCTTAAAAAATTATCATATGAAAAAGACCATCATTACGCTGCTGAGCATGCTATTTTGTATTCCGGGTTTTCCCCAAAACACAACCTTTGAATATGGAGGAAGGATTACTCCCTCGGCAAAACAGGAAAAACTACCTGAAGCTACATTCATTAGTGATTTAGCCCCACAATTATGGGAACGAATGTTGTTGCCTTCAAAAGAACGGTTTGAGTTGCATCTACGAAGGAGTTCCGAGGGATATTATAGTTATAATACACTGATTGATTATGTTTCGGTATCCATCTCTGCAACTAACAAAGGTAAGGTATTAACCGCACAGGGGATAAGCGATAAGCTGACGTCAGCACAGAAAAGTCTGTTGCATAGTGTTGATCCGGGAACCGATATAAACATCCATATTTCCTTCCGGTATAAAATAAGTGCTAATGATACTAACGGGAGCCGTATTATAAACGGAGAGTTAACCGTTACCGCGGTTCCTGAAACAGAGGCAGAATTTCCGGGTGGATACAAACAATTTGGAACCTACTTGACGGAAACATTTTTTGCTAAAATAACTAATCCACTTTCGATTGAAAAAATCCAACAGGCAATAATAGACTTCACGATTAATGAAAAAGGAGAGGTTGTTGATGCGCATCTATTCAGGATATCTAACGATAAAGAGACAGATAGATTATTGCTGGAAGCGATTCGCAATATGCCCAACTGGAAGCCTGCAACAAATTCGAAAGGCATTAAAGTGAAACAACAATTCAGGATACCCTTGAGTGCCGGATGTTAGCATCTCTGATGATGAAATTTTATCTTTTGGTCATCATCTTGGCAATGTATTTACCGATGATGTCAAATTCAATATTTACCATTGTTCCGGCTAATACTTCATGCATGTTGGTATGCTTAAAGGTATAAGGAATGATGGCTACCGAAAATGTTTTATCCTGAATATCCACAACTGTTAAACTAATCCCATTAATACAAACAGAACCTTTGGGAACAACAAGTGAAGTGTCGCTTTGTGCGTTCAAAGCAAATGAAAACACCCAGCTTCCTTGTTTATCTTCCACGGAAATACAAGTGGCAGTTGAGTCAACGTGTCCCTGCACAATATGGCCATCAAAGCGCCCATTGGCGGGCATGCAACGCTCTATGTTAACTTTTTGTCCAGCGGTCCAGCTATTCAGATTTGTTTTTGCCAACGTTTCATCAATCGCTGTTACAGTGTATTGGTTACCTTCAACCTTTACCACCGTTAGGCATACACCATTGTGTGCCACGCTTTGGTCTATTTTCAGTTCATAGGTGATGGGTGAGGAGAGGATAAAATGTTTGTTGGTTCCTTCGGTACGGATGTTTTCAATAGTACCCATGGTTTCTATAATTCCTGTAAACACGCTTTGCTAAATTAAGCCTCAAAAATAAGGGAATAATGCGGAAATATGTTACCTATCGAATCAGTTGAATGGTTCCGCGTTTGGGATTGGTTTTTAGCTCCATCAGGTATTGTTCAAACACCTCGCAGGTATAGAAGTACACACCTGCACTACAATCGGTATTGGTGTCCTGCGTTTTGCCATCCCATAAAATATCAAGGTTATTTGTTTCATATACAAGTGCTCCCCAGCGGTTGTATATGCGTAATTTGATATGATCGATAAAACGATAGGGGAATGGTCTCAACAGGTCATTTTTACCATCACCATTAGGGGTAAATACATTGGGGATTTCATAATAAGGACAGTTGTCAATGCACACAGAGTCGGTGAGGTAACTTTCATTGTTAAACGAATCAACACCTGTTACTGAATAACAACCCGCAATCGAAAGTTTTAGTATCTCACGGTTGTCAATAAAGGCTAATGTTTGCCCATTTACTGTTGCTATTTTGGTAAAGGAATCGGTGAATAATTTTTTATAATACACATTATAACCAATTACATCATCCGCACAACCCTGTCGGGGAATCCATGAAAGGTTATTGGCAAAGCTGTTAAATAAATCACAAGGTGGAACTACAGTAAGCATGGGAGGGCAGGGAGGAACAGTATCTACTGGGGTGCCGCAAATAATTTGGGATCGGTTGATTAAAATGGAATCGTAAAAAGAATAGGTGCCTCTTGTCTCAATAAAGTAACAGTATTGTACTCCATTTACGAGTCCGGTATCAGCATACGTTTTGGATTCAGTTGTGGTGATTGAGTCAAATAGATTGGTGACCGGATTTTTTCGGTAAATAGAATACATGGTGTTGGTCCACGGGACTTTCTCAACTGCCGTTAAAATATTGGTATTATCTGTTGAATACACCCGGGTAAATACAGACGCAGCAACAGGACTTACATCCACAAAAGTTGGGAGACCCAATGAGTCGTATAACAACTCGATTTTATAAATGTATTGCGTGTTGAGAGTATTTAGAATAGAATCAATCAGTGATGAATCACCGATACTGGCGAAAGAAGGATAATCGGCATTGGCAAAAGTAGTATAAGGCCCGGCAACTCCATTGGTATACACGGCACGTTTAAATGCCAAACGGTAAGGGGCTTTGTAAACAATAGTATCAAGAGTATCGGGACGAAGCCATGATAATCTGATTGCACCGTTAATGGCATCAGTAGTTGTTACTGATACCTGAGTAATGATGGGTTTACTTCGGATGATGACATCACATATTTCTATGGATGCATAACTCTCTGAAGCAATACCTCCAATAACACTACCATTAGCAGCGCGTGGGGGAAATACTGCTACAATACGGTAACAGTAGTTTACCAATGGTGATAGTCCCTCTCCTTTATTATCGTCATAAAAAGAAGTATCAGTAGTCGCAAATACATTGCTTTTTATTTCTCCAATTAATTTAAAACCGGTAGATGCCGGAATACCTGTTTCACAAACACCATGATTCCAGAATGAACTATCGATACGTCTGTAAATTCTATAGGTATTAGCCAATTGACATTCATCTTTTGACCAACTGATGCGGAACCCGTTGCCCACTTGTTTTGTTATTATATTTTTGGGTTCAGGTCCATTTACTTTTACATCAAATGTAGTGTAGCCGGCTCCCTGCACCACTGTATAATCATCTTTGGCTTCAATGGTTGCCTGGTATTTACTGTATCGGATATGACTGCAATCGGTTTTCCATAAGAATTTGGTAGTAACAATGCTTGTGCCTGAAGCAGTATCGGGAAATAAAATAGCAGGCCGGATAGGGACCTTAAAAGGGGCACCAAAACCACGGACGGTTACTTTTTGGATATTTATATCGGTGGCGGTGACATTGGCCACAATAGAATCACCTGCTGTTACGCACATATTGTTAATGGGTGTAACAACCGGAATATCATTGACACAATCCCGAATACGGATTTGCATGTCTCGTACAACATATCCCGTCAATCGGCCATTGCGAAATTCTGAAACCATGATAGCTATATTATAAAGGCCGGCATTAGTGGGTTTGACCCAAAACAATGTTCCCGTATAGGGATTGATTGCAAAACTATCAGAGTTACGGGGTGTCTCATAATTTGGAACCGGATCATTGGTGCCTTGTTTAGGTACAGTAAGGGTATAAGCTAAACTGTCCCCGTCAGGGTCATAAGCACCCGGATTGTGAAGGTATAAGAACTGAAGGCATCCGTCAACAAGGGGAGGGATGGTAAGGATGGGAGATTGGTTATTGCCAATAGCACTGCTGATACGTACAAGACTCTCTACATAAAAGGGTGTCAGGCTGGACTGTCCTCCGTTGATATTAAAAATATCACCGACACGGTTAGGATCCGTAAGGCTGATTAAAAATACACCATCGGATTGGTATTCGTGTTCGTAAACGTAAGTATTGCGTTGGGCTGTGAGGCTTACGTCTGTTTTACTGGTGCGTGTAACAATGTCGGAGCTGCCGTCTCCCCAAAAGAGGGTAACACTTCCTGTAAACTGATTGGCTCTGGATTGAGGGTCGGTATAAGTGATTGCTGTTACTCTGTATCTCCTGCCTGAAATTTGTGCATAGGTGATTTCCCCTGCACGATAATGGCTGGCATATGAGTCGGTGTAAAACAATACACACACCAGCAATATGATATAAAAAGAGAAGTGTTTCAATTGTTGTTTTAGGGGAATTGAACTTTATACGGCAATATACAGAATAATAGATTACAAAATTGTAAAGGAAGTTGCATTAAAAATCCCGTTGCCAATATTTGACAACGGGATGATTGATTATCAGTTTCTGTATTTTTTTAAGCCGTTAAGGATGCTCCGAGGAACTCACGGTTCATGCGGGCAATATTGCTGAGTGAAATGCCTTTAGGACATTCAGCTTCGCAAGCTCCGGTATTGGTGCATGAACCAAATCCTTCGGCATCCATTTGGGCAACCATATCCAAAGCACGTTGCTGACGTTCCGGTGCTCCTTGTGGTAATAAGGCCAATTGTGAAATTTTAGCAGAGGTAAATAACATTGCTGACGCATTTTTACAGGCAGCCACACATGCTCCGCAACCAATACAGGCCGCAGCAGCAAAGGCTTCATCGGCATGTACTTTTGAAACAGGCAGGCTGTTTGCATCTTGTGCGTTTCCTGTGTTTACCGAAATATATCCGCCCGAAGCAATGATTCTGTCAAATGCATCACGGTTTACAACCAAATCTTTGATTACCGGGAATGCTTTTGCTCTCCATGGCTCCACCACAATGGTGTCATTGTTTTTAAAGGAACGCATGTGCAACTGGCAAGTGGTAACACCTTTCAACGGCCCGTGCGGACGCCCATTGATGAACATACTACACATTCCGCAAATACCTTCACGGCAGTCGTGGTCGAATGCAACAGGATCTTTGCCTTCTACAATCAGTTGTTCGTTTAATACGTCAAACATTTCCAAAAACGACATGTCTTCTGAAACATTCGGAACACTGTATGTTTCAAACTTACCTCTTTCGTCTTTATTTTTTTGTCTCCACACTTTCAGTGTGATATTCATATTTCCGCTCATTGTTTAATATGTTAATTCGTTAATTGTGTTGATTATGTTGATCGGTTAATTGTGGAACGAATCCATTATTAACAGATACCATAATTAACTGATTACTTATTTATAGCTACGTTGTGCAATTTTGATGTTTTCGTATTTCAACTCTTCTTTGTGCAGTTCCCACTCGTGGTTGCCTTTGTTTTCCCAAGCTGCTACAAATGCAAAGTTTTCATCATCACGCAATGCTTCACCCTCTTCTGTTTGGTATTCCCCACGGAAGTGACCACCGCAACTTTCTTTACGGTTTAAAGCATCCAGACACATCAATTCACCTAATTCAAGGAAATCAGCAACACGTCCTGCTTTTTCCAACTCGGGATTCATGCTATCTGCTTCACCCGGTACACGCACATTTTTCCAAAACTCTTCACGCAAAGCACGAATTTCGCTGATCGCTTCTTTCAAGCCTTCTTCTCTGCGCTCCATTCCGCATTTGTTCCACATAATTAAACCTAATTTTTTGTGGAAATAATCTACAGATTTAGAACCGTTAACCGACATCAATTTATCAATGCGCGATTGTGCTTCTTTCTCTGCTATCTCAAATGCATCGTGTGTTGTAGGAATAGATTGTGTTCTGATTTCGTTGCTCAAATAAGCTCCGATTGTGTAAGGAATTACAAAATATCCATCAGCCAAACCTTGCATCAAAGCAGATGCACCCAAACGGTTTGCACCGTGATCGGAGAAGTTAGCTTCACCCAAAGCGTATAAGCCCGGTACGGTTGTCATCAGGTTGTAATCAACCCATAAGCCGCCCATAGTATAATGCACCGCAGGGTAAATCATCATCGGGTTTTCGTAAGGGTCAACACCGGTGATTTGTTTGTACATATCAAATAAGTTACCGTATTTCTCGGCCACTACATCTTTTCCCATTTGGAGAACTTGAGCATCTGTAGGATTGTGGATACCTTTTTTGGTAGCCTCAATACGACCGTAGCGCATCATGTTAAATTTAAAATCAAGGTATACGGCTTCGCCTGTTTTGTTTACACCGAAACCGGCATCGCATCTTTCTTTAGCAGCACGTGAAGCAACATCACGCGGTACTAAGTTACCAAAAGCAGGGTAGCGTCTTTCCAAATAATAATCGCGATCTTCCTCTTGCAAATCGTTAGGGTTCTTTTTACCGGTACGGATAGCCTCAGCATCTTCTTTATGTTTCGGCACCCAAATACGTCCATCATTACGCAATGATTCACTCATCAAGGTTAATTTCGATTGGTGATCACCTGAAACAGGAATACAGGTTGGGTGGATTTGGGTAAAGCAAGGGTTACCAAAAAAAGCACCTTTTTTATGTGCTTTCCATGCAGCCGTTACGTTACAACCCATTGCATTTGTTGAAAGGTAAAATACGTTACCGTATCCACCGGTACACAACAATACTGCATGTCCGAAGTGACGTTCCAATTTACCGGTAACAAGGTCTCGGGCAATAATACCACGACATTTACCATCAATATTTACCACATCAAGCATCTCGTGGCGGGAATACATTTGTACTGCACCCATGCCTATCTGACGCTCTAATCCTGAATAAGCTCCTAATAATAATTGCTGACCTGTTTGTCCTGCAGCATAGAATGTACGTTGAACCTGCGTTCCACCGAATGAACGGTTACTCAACAGCCCTCCGTATTCACGTGCAAACGGTACACCTTGCGCCACACACTGGTCGATGATGTTGCCACTTACTTCAGCCAAACGGTGAACGTTTCCTTCACGTGCACGGTAGTCACCACCTTTAATAGTATCATAAAACAAACGGTATACTGAGTCACCATCATTTTGATAGTTTTTTGCTGCATTGATTCCACCCTGAGCAGCAATTGAGTGCGCACGTCTTGGTGAATCCTGAAAACAAAACACTTTAACTTTATAACCCATTTCGGCCAGCGAGGCGGCAGCAGCCGAACCCGCAAGACCCGAACCCACAACGATAATTTCCAGGCTACGCTTGTTAGCAGGATTTACTAATGGAACCGTAGAACGGTATTTCGACCATTTGGTTTCAATAGGTCCTTCTGGAATTTTTGAATCAAGTTTACTCATAATTATATGTATCGTTAGCGTTGAATATTATTTGATAAATTCAAAGTGCATTGCAATAGGCATCAATGCGAAGATGAAGGGGATGATAATTGAAAAAGCGACTCCGATGCTTTTGATGGCCGGGGTGTATTTTTTGTGATTCAATCCCAATGTTTGGAATGCCGATTGGAAACCGTGCATTAAGTGATATGATAAAGAAACCATGGCAAGTACATATAATACTACAATCCACAGGTGTTCAAATACTTCTTTCATTTCGTTGAACAAGGTTTCTCTTCCACTGGTAATTTCATCCGTAAAGCGGCTTACTACCCAGAAATGTCTTAAATGAATAATTAAGAACATCAACAAGAGTGTTCCCAATAAGCCCATTGAACGAGAATACCATTTGCTGTTGGCTTTTCCATCCTGCATAGCATATTTCACCGGACGGGCCTGGTTATTTTGATTCCAAAGGCTAAATCCTTTTATGATATGTAAGATCAAACCAATGAACAATACCCATTCCATCGTACGAATCAATAGGTTGGTTGCCATAAACTCAGCTCCGGCATTGAAGGTTTCGCCTCCGTCATTAAAGAAAATAAGGGCATTGATACCGCAATGAACCAATAAAAATGAAATCAGGAATAAACCTGTAAGGCCCATGATAAACTTTTGGCCGATTGAAGAACTAAACAGTTTGTTGATCCAACTCATAGTAGATATTAATTTTTAGCGAGCGCAAATTTATGAATACCGCTATTTTATCCTATTTTAACAATCCACAATTGTTTATTTAAAATCTATCTAAACAGGTATGAAGAAGCCTGTAATATATATAACTTGAAAACTTTTAAAAGGTTTGCTTTCTTATTCGTTTCAATTGTCACATTTTTGAAGCCGTCTATCAAAACCAAAACTGTATCGTGTATAAGCTCATTCTCAGATTGTTGTTTCTAATGTCGGCTGAAAAGGCCCATTATTTCACCCTCAATACCTTTAAAATTTTGCTTTACATCCCCGGAGTGAAGCTTTTATGCCGGACCTTATTTTTTGTAGAGAAACCTGTACAGTTTTTGGGAATAACTTTTCCAAATCGGGTAGGATTGGCTGCAGGATTTGATAAAAATGCCCGTTATCTGGAGGAATTTAGGGCTATGGGATTTGGCAGCGTGGAGATTGGAACGGTAACACCCGTGGGGCAACCCGGAAATGATCAACCTCGTTTATTCAGGTTGATAGAAGATAAGGCTATTATTAACCGGATGGGATTTAACAATGATGGGGCAGATGTGGTGGTGGAGAGATTGAAAAACAGGCCTTCAGGACTCATTGTAGGCGGAAACATTGGTAAAAACAAAGTAACTCCCAACGAAGAGGCACAGCGTGATTACGAAATCTGTTTCGAGAAGTTATATGATTACGTTGATTATTTTGTAGTAAATGTAAGTTCGCCTAATACGCCTAATCTCAGAGCTTTGCAGGATAAAGAGCCACTAATGAAAATATTGTCAGCATTAGTGATCAAACGTAAAGTAAAGGCGGTTCAAAAGCCCATCCTGTTAAAGATTGCGCCCGATTTAACGGAATCACAATTGGATGATGTAGTAGAAATTGTAACCGAGAGCGGTATTGAAGGGATTGTAGCTACTAACACAACCATTAGCCGCGAACAATTGTTGACATCTAAAGAAAGGATAGAGTCAATTGGAGCGGGAGGATTAAGCGGACAGATATTATATACACATTCTACTCAGGTATTACAGTACATCAACCAAAAGAGCCAGGGTTCTATTCCCTTAATTGGAGTAGGAGGTGTTCACAATACTGCAACTGCAAAAGCAAAAATGGATGCAGGCGCAACATTGGTTCAGCTGTATACCGGATTTATTTACGAAGGACCGGGTTTGGTAAAACAAATAGCCGCTCTTTAATTTTTTAGCACAACATTTTATGCAACTTATACAATTCACTCCCGCTGCACTGGCGGCAATCGAACAATACAAAGCCACATTGCAGATTCCGGCCGATCACTACCTGCGTGTGGGTATCCGCCAAAAAAACGAAACGAATAAACGACTGCTGATCGCATTTGATGCCAAAACGGATAAAGATAAACTGGAGGAAGTGCAGGGACAACAAATCATTTACCATCCCGGAGAGATCTTCTTTTTTGCAGGCATGCAAATTGATTACGTGGAAGAGGAAGGCCGCAAGGGTTTTACGTTTATCGAGAAAAAATAATCGGAATTGTATTTTAAGTATATTGCAACTATACCCGCTTACACAACCCGACATAAATGACCTTCACCGAAAATATCAAGCTGGCCTTAACATCCATATCGGGCAATAAAGCACGTGCTACCATTACAGCTTTGATCATTGCTATTGGTATCATGGCTTTGGTAGGGATTCTCACTGCTATTGATGGTATCAAATCTTCCATCAACAGTAGTTTCTCTAATATGGGGGCCAATACATTCAATATTAAAAACAGGGGAAATAATGTGCAGTTTGGGGTAAAGGGTAAGGCACCTAAAAAATACCAAACCATTACCAAACAGGAAGCATATGCATTCATTGATCAATACACCTATCCTTCCACAACATCACTTTCCGTTAATGCTTCGTTTGCCAGTACGGTAAAACACGGCTCGAACAAAACAGATCCCAACGTGATGGTAATGGGAGGTGATGAACATTATTTGCAGGTAGCAGGATATGAAATAGCCAGTGGCCGCAATTTTGGAGAAAAAGAAGTTGAATCGGCAGGCAATGTTGCATTGATTGGAAAAGATATTAAGGAGAAGTTGTTCAAAAATAAAAGCCCTATTGGAGAGGCTGTATTTGTTGGCGGAGCGAAGTATAGAGTAGTAGGGGTGTTAAAAGAAAAAGGCTCGGCAATGGGATTTGGTGGTGATAGAATTGTGATTGTTCCGCTGGAAAATGCACGGCAGGTATTTGCCCGTCCCAATATGAGTTTTGTGATAACGGTGGCTATTGATGATGTTCCCAAAATGGAAGCTGCCGTAGAAGAAGCAGAAGCCGTATTCAGAAGAGTAAGAAGATTACCGGCCATGTCTGAAAATAATTTTGAAGTGATGAAGGCGGATAATATTGCCAAGGAACTGATTGATAATTTAAAATATGTAACGATTGCCGCTACATTGATAGGTTTTATAACATTATTGGGCGCAGCTGTAGGGTTAATGAATATCATGCTGGTTTCGGTAACTGAACGCACACGTGAAATTGGTATCCGTAAATCTATAGGTGCAACAGCTAAGGTT
>JAZKGH010000272.1:0-7451 GCA_040386055.1 Bacteroidota bacterium | reverse complement strand
AAAAACGCATTGCTTAAGGCTGCTGAGTATAAATCGGATGGTGAAAATACCTTATATGATGAATCTGCAGGAAGACCAAGGTTCGGAGATATATATGCAATGTATGAAGCTCGCTGTTTCCGCGCAGGTGCTATGGACTTTGATGACTTGTTAATGAAGACTCATGAGTTGCTGAACACCCATAATGAAGTGTTGCACAAATACCAGCAGATGTTTAAGTATATCATGGTGGATGAGTTTCAGGATACTAACCATGCACAGTATGCCATTATCCGCAAGCTTGCAAACGTTTATCAAAATATTGCTGTAGTGGGTGATGATGCACAAAGCATTTATGCCTTTCGCGGAGCAACCATCAAAAATATTTTAAACTTCAACCGCGACTTTCCGGATGTGAAGATGATTCGATTGGAACAAAACTACCGCAGTACCAAAACCATTGTGAATGCGGCCAACTCCATCATTAAACAAAATAAAGACCAGATTGAAAAAAAGGTATGGACAGAAAATGGAGCGGGAGAAAAGATAAGTGTGTTCCGTGCCATTACTGATAACGAGGAGGGTAAGATGGTGGCATCTTCCATTTTTCAGGATAAGATGAATGGGCATTTGCTGAATAAGGATTTTGCCATTTTGTACCGCACCAATGCACAAAGTCGTGCGATGGAGGAAGCGTTGCGCAAGATGAATATTCCCTATAAAATTTATGGTGGACAATCATTTTACCAACGTAAGGAAGTTAAAGATCTCATTGCTTACTTCAGGGTTGTCATTAATTCGAAAGACGAAGAGGCATTGAAACGTATTATCAATTACCCGACACGCGGGATTGGTAAAACCACACTGGATCATTTATTGGTGCTTGCGGATGGTCACCAAAAAAGTTGGTTTGAGATCATGGAGGAAGCACATTATTACGGATTGAAGGCAGCGGGTTTGTTGCAGGATTTTGTAATGATGATTAAGAGCTTTCAAACACTTCTTCCTCATAATGCCTACGATGCGGCTATGCATATTGCCAAACAAAGTGGTGTACTTAAAAATTTGTATGACGATAAAACTGTTGAAGGGATAGCACGTTACGAAAACTTAGTAGAGTTATTGAACGGTATCAAAGAGTTCAGTGTAGAAGAAACAGCGGATGATGATGGCGTCTTAAGACCCAATACGCTTGCCGGTTTCATGGAGAATATAGCATTGCTTACCGATGCCGATAAAGATACAGATGAGGACAATGACAAGGTAAGCATGATGACGATTCATGCTTCTAAAGGATTGGAGTTTAAACAGGTATATGTGGTGGGCTTGGAAGAGAATTTATTTCCCTCACAACTATCACTCAATAGCAGAAGTGAGTTAGAAGAAGAGCGTAGGTTGTTTTATGTGGCACTTACACGCGCCATGCATAAACTCACGTTGTCGTTTGCAACTTCACGTTTCAAATTCGGAAGCATGATCAACAGCGAACCGAGTCGTTTTTTACAAGAGATTGATCCGCAGTATCTGAATATTGAAGGCATCATTCAAAAACAATCGCAGCCGCAAGTTCAACGAAGCAGTTATGGAAGCAAACCACAATATGGTGCGACCAAACGTACTCAAGAAGCGGCACCACCGGCTGCAACAGTTCCCAAGGGGTTTAAACCCATTAACAAAGCTGTTCCTGCACCGGCATCTATTGACCCCAATTTTATAGGTGACGATACTTCGGATCTGCAAGCCGGGCAACAAGTGGAACATGCACGTTTTGGAAACGGAACGGTGTTAAGTGTAGAAGGAGCAGGAGAAGGCAAAAAAGCAAACATCGAATTTGCAAACGGACATGGTAAGAAAACCATCGTGTTGAAGTTTGCTAAGTTGAAGATTAAGTAGTGGCAGTGAACATGAAAAGAATACTAGTATACTGCGGCTCTGCAAAAGGTAATGATCCCACATATCAAACTTCAGCTATCAAACTTGCACAATTACTGGTAGAACATAACCTGGGTTTGGTGTATGGAGGAGGAAACGTTGGACTAATGGGCATTATTGCTGATGAAGTCTTACGTTTGGGTGGAGAAGTAATTGGTGTTATTCCGAGACGTTTAATGGAAAAGGAAGTAGGGCATGCCAACCTTACGGAGATGTTTATCGTAGAAGATATGCACCAGCGTAAAGCTAAAATGTTCGAACTGAGTGATGCCTGTATTGCGTTAGCTGGAGGCATCGGTACAATGGAAGAACTGTTTGAAGCATTCACCTGGAGCCAGCTTGGGTTTCACCAAAAACCTTGCGGTGTGTTAAACACAAAAGGATATTACAATGCATTGCACCAACTTATGCAGCATATGGTTGATTCAGGCTTTCTCAAACAACAACATAAAGATCAACTCATTTTTGAAACAGATGAAGAACGGTTGCTAAGAAAATTACTTTCAGCAACAAATGACTTTGGAGATAAGTGGTGGTAGGGGAATTTAAGATTTGAGAAGTTGGAGGATGGAAGTTGGATGCTGGATGCTGGAGGATGGAAGGTAGGAGATTATTTACCCTTTTTATATTTCGTCTTTCTATATTAGGATTTATTTCGAAATTCGAAATTGAATATTTGATTTTGCTCAGTTCATCAGTGTATCAAAAGCTTCAATCAGTTGTATTACTTGCTCCTTGGTAGCACTATCAATAATATTTCCATCTGCAGTCATTTTACTTTTGATACTTTGGATCAGTAAACAACATTCATCAGAGGTTTTAACTCCAAGTGTTTTCATAATCAGTAGTAAGGATTCATGTGCTACTTTTCCGGATGATGAGGCAGTGATCAATGCTGCAGGTTTATCTGTGAATACCGTTGTAGAAACGGTCCATTCAAGTGCATTTTTAAGAATGCCCGGCAAGCTGAACACATATTCCGGAGTGCAGATGAATATACCATCGGCTGTAGCTATTTTATTTCGGAACGCCACAACGGATGCATGACTGTTCTCGTTTTCAGGATTGGGATTAAAGTAGGGAAGGGTTGTCAACTCATCATATATCTCTAATTCAAACATATCATTAGCAAGAGTTTGAATAGTTTTGAGCAGGGTATAATTGGCCGAGGTGTTTTTAATGCTGCCGCAAATAGCAAGTACTTTTTTCATAAGCAATAGTACTAAAAAATGCCCCGAATTTCTTCGAGGCATCTCAGTAAAATAGTTATTGATTAAAATTCGAATTTCGAAATTGAGTATTCAAATTTGTTAATGATATTATTTCTTTTTGTTCACATCTACACCACGCTTCTTCGCCATTTCTTCAAGCTTTTGCTGGAATTTCGAAACCTTCACGGGTTTCTTTTTGTTTTCCTGCAATTGTGCATGAATCACTTTGTCGTCTACAAAACTGCGGATAACAAGTTGTTGTGCAATGGTTGTTAAGTTCGAAAGAAAGTAGTAGTAGTTCAAACCTGCTGCGTAGTTGTTTAACACAAACATGAAAATAACCGGCATAAGATAACTCAACCATTTCATCTGACCTGTTACAGCTGTCATTTGATTATTATAGTGGGTGTAAGCCAATGATGAAATGGTCATCAAAATGGTAAATAAACTCACATGGTTTCCATAACCGGGTAAGGTAAACGGTAACGTATAAATACTATCATAAGTAGATAAGTCATCTGCCCATAAAAAGGCTTCCTGACGCAACTCAAATGCTGAAGGGAAAAACTGGAACATCGCAAACAGGATAGGTAACTGCAACAACATCGGAATACATCCTCCCAGTGGATTGACACCAACCGTGCGGTATAGTTTCATGTTCTCCTGTTGGATCTTGGTCATGTCGTCACCATACTTTTCTTTGATCACATCCAGTTCAGGTTTCATTACACGCATTTTAGCAGCAGAGATGTACGATTTGTATACCATAGGGAATACAAGCGTTTTAATGATGATGGTAAGCAATAGAATAATGATTCCAAAACTGCCAATATATTGACTCAGGAAATAAAACACATTGATCACAAAGTATTTGTTTACCCAGCGGAAAACTCCCCAACCCATGGGAATAATGCGCTCCAGTTCAATATCAAGTTTAGCAAGCGTTTTGTAATGATTTGGTCCGAAGTAGAACTTCATTCCGAAAGATTCGTTACCACTGTGTGTATATGGAATGGTTACATTGGTAGAAATCGACTTTAACGTTTCCTTGCTTTCATCTGTTGCCGTTTCAATGCTTCCTCCTTCAAATGTTTTATCAGCAATGATGGTGGTATTAAAAAACTGTTGTTTGTATGAGATCCATTGCACCGGAGTAGTGATATCTTTTTTCTCACTTTTTGTTTCGGCAATAAACTCGGGAGTAGTTTCAGGTATTTTAAAATATGCAGTAGTGGTATTTACTTCATTATCGAAGTTCTTCTCCTGATTCAACATTTGTTGTTTCCAGTTTAAGTCGATATGGTTGTTGCTGGCTGCAATGGTATTTTGCATACCCACCAAATTCAGCGTATAAGCAAGCATCTGTTGGTTGTCGGGAGTTAATGTATACACTTGTTCAATGTATTGTCCCTCGCCCAATTTAACTTGCATCGTCATCGATTTTCCATCGCTGCTGACAATCGGAGTAAAGTACAGGTTCTGAGTTTCGATGGTTTTTCCATCTGCTGTTTTAAATGCGTAATTGAATTTGTTTTGTTCACCGGTGAACAAAATCAATTCTTTTTTATCAAAACGTTTTTGGTTCTTCAGCTGCACGCTGTAAATACGCCCACCTTTGTTGGTGAAGGTTATGGCCAGTTCTTCATTTTCAAGTGTACTGAAAGTTTGTTCGCCTTTGCTGAATGAAGCAAAGGTTCCGAAAGTAGCTTTTGCGGCAGCACTATCAAATGTATTATTTTTAATAGAATCGTTGACGTTGTTTGCTTGTACTTCAAGCATCTTCAAACTGTCTTGCTGTTTGCGCACCATACTCAGCGAGTCTTGCTGATGTTTCATGGTTTGCAACTCTGTTTCGTTCGGTTGGTTGTACCAGGCAAAACCAATGAGTATTAAAAAAATCAGCACGAGGCCAACAATCGAATTTCTATCCATTTCCATATGTTCTGTAAAATCGGGTGCAAAAGTAAGGTTAATCGGCTATGAAGCAAGAAAAAGAAAGGTCAACTGCGCATATTTAAGGTTAATCGGTGAACGGTACTTTATCCCCTGGGCAAAAAGAAAAAGTTTTGGGTCTTATGCTGCGTATTGTCAAAGAGAACAAGTGTATTGTGTATCAATACATAGGTTTGATATTCCAGTTGCTGCATGAGGGCAAAACACTGTTTACGGTTTTCATTGTCCCACAACTCACAGTAAATAATAGGCTTGAATGTCCTAATGAGTTGTTGTGCTCCTAAAAACACCTGATACTCAAAGTTCTCTACATCAATTTTAATTGCATGTACCGGTGTATCTTGTAGTTCAGGAATATCATCTAATCGGTACTGCGGAACGGAGAATGTAATGCCTTCATTAAACTCTGTAATACTCTTGTCGATAACATGAGCCAGTCCCTGCATTTTTACTGCTTGTACCACCGGCAGCACCATTTGGGTTTCTTTTGCTTCATTGCCCAAAGCACATTCAAAAAGAGTTACATTGGTTAAACGATAAAATGAAAGCACACGTTTAAGAGTAATAACATTGTCGGGCATGGGTTCAAAAGCATAGACTTTTCCCTGTGTCACTTTTTGAGCCAGATTGGAGGTCATAATGCCAATATTGGCACCAATGTCCAATACTACAGCATTAGGTTTGATAAGGGAAAGAAAATGGCTAAAATCGCCTTCATTACGGTCGTGTGTAATGGTTTTGGATTTATATAGCGAGAAAACAAACAGATAGTTTCTGAATCCCAATATCCGCTGTAATATGGCTTGAATGAGTTTTTTCAATTATCTGTTAGTTCGAAACACCAAGATAAAGGTTGCATATGCTACCCTACAAAAAATAAGGCAGTTTCAATGATGGTTGAAACTGCCTGGGATATATTTTACGAATTGCTGTATGCAATTGCTTCTTTCACAAACTTCACAAATAAAGGATGTGGATTCAACACGGTACTTCTATACTCAGGATGGAACTGAACGCCCATAAAAAACGGATGGTCTTTAATCTCAACAATTTCAGCCAGTTTGGTATCAGGGTTTATTCCGGTAATAGCCATTCCTTTGGCTTCGTAATCTTTTTGAAACTTGCTGTT
Organism: Bacteroidota bacterium; assembly: GCA_040386055.1. Classification (GTDB taxonomy): domain Bacteria; phylum Bacteroidota; class Bacteroidia; order UKL13-3; family UKL13-3; genus UKL13-3. The sequence continues at coordinate 1,247 of JAZKGH010000272.1, read as the reverse complement.
AAACTCATACCGGTGACGGTGGCGCTCTGTAATTTTTGATTTTTCATATGCTTTATATGCTTTGCTATCTTTCACAAGCTCGCACGCATAAGCTCCTAAACGCATTGTACCTCCTTTCGCTGTTATTTGTTTTTGATCCGGCATCATATCAATCACCGGATGTTTGGTTTTAGCATTCATCTCCGTTGAGTGAGCATCTTTAAATCCTAATACATTACGTCCAAATTCAATCACGGCTACCTGCATGCCTAAGCAAATTCCGAAGAATGGAACTTTATGTTCACGGGCATATTTAATGGCTGAAATTTTCCCGTCAATACCTCTGTCTCCAAACCCTGGTGCTACCAATATTCCGTCTAAGTGACCGAGTTTGTATTTTGCATTATCGTCTGTGATGAGTTCTGAGTGGATGTACTCCAGTTTTACTTTGCATTCGTTTTGAGCTCCGGCATGTACAAATGCTTCGGCAATGGATTTATAGGCATCGGGAAGTTCAACGTATTTACCTACCAGTCCAATTTTTACTTCGTGTTTAGGATTTTTGTGGCGGGTTAAAAAACTCAACCAGCTATCCATATTGGGTTCGTTTTTGGTCGAAAGTTTCAGGCGACTTAATACGGTTTTATCCAATTTTTCTTTGAGCATAGCCATCGGCACATCATAAATGGTTGCCATATCCAATGCTTCAATTACTGAGTTTTGAGTAACGTTACAAAACAACGCAATTTTACGTTTCGCTTCTTTGCTAATCGGGTGTTCCGCACGGCACACCAATACATCGGGTTGTACTCCGCTTTCCAGCAACATCTTAACGGAGTGTTGAGTAGGTTTTGTCTTTAATTCCTGAGACGTACTTAAGTATGGAAGCAGAGTAAGGTGAATCACCATCAGATCTTCGGGTTTTAATTCCCATTTCAACTGACGCACAGCTTCAATATAAGGCAATGCTTCAATATCACCTACTGTACCACCCAGCTCGGTAATTACAATTTCGTATTTTCCGCTTTCACCCAGAAGTTTCATTCTACGTTTGATCTCATCCGTGATGTGCGGAATCACCTGAACGGTTTTTCCTAAAAATGCACCCTCTCGTTCTTTATCCATTACATATTGATAAATACGACCGGTAGTTACGTTGTTGGCCTGAGAAGTGGCAACATTCAGGAAACGCTCGTAGTGACCAAGGTCAAGATCGGTTTCGGCTCCGTCTTCCGTTACATAACACTCTCCGTGTTCGTATGGATTTA
>JAZKGH010000271.1:4486-4931 GCA_040386055.1 Bacteroidota bacterium | reverse complement strand
ATAGCCGTATTGTTTTGAGCCTCTCCTGCTGAGAAGGTAATTTCAGGACTATTCAACTGAATGCGTTCATAGGTAATTGTTTTCGGACGTTTAAGGAACAATGCAAATGTTGACGTATCCGATTGGACCTTAAATTGATTATCATCTTTAGAACTTAAATGTATAACCGGTGTGGGCGAAACAAAATCACCGTTCATGATTCGGTATCCATCAAATGTAACATCCAGCAATGGATTGGTTTTATCCTGTTTCACTTCAAATTGTTGACTCAAAAAATTATTTACATAACTTTCTTCTTTCACACTTTTTAGATCATTTACCGTTAAGGAAAGCACATTCGTTCCTGATAATGTTGTGGTTGGTATCTGCTGCGAATACAAATACGATGCCCCAGAAGCAACCGCAGGTATTTTTTGATTTAGTGTAAATACATTTACCCGATTGG
>JAZKGH010000271.1:0-4476 GCA_040386055.1 Bacteroidota bacterium | reverse complement strand
CAACAATAGAGAGTTTTACATTTACGGAGTCGGCATCTGTATCACTAATGTTGCTGATCGCAACCTTTAACTTCAAACTATCTCCCTGATCCACTTCCTTATTGTAGAAACTGTAAGCCACTCCGGCATCTATGGCTAGTTCTGTACCTGAAATATATGTGACCATAATTTTAGCCGGTTGTTGGGGTGTTAAATTAATGGAATCAACTAAGTCGATATGCAGGCGAATAAACGGATACGTTACGGCATTAATATCTGATAAATCAAGGCTGGAAGTTTTGTACCCTGTTTTGAGTAGAGTATCCGTCAAATCATTCTTCACTCCAAATACTTTAAGCAAGTATTCATCATTCGGTTCAACAGCGGAAAACTGTAATCTGCATGTATTCCATGAAACAGCAGGTCCCAATAATTGAGTTTCAAAATAACCGTTTGTATTCGTTCCTATAATTTGCCTTTCGCTGGTAGCCAATGGCGACTTATAAACCGAATCGTATTGAAAAAATCCTGAATTATCAAAAATGGTATCTTCTACCGACTCCAGCGGATATCCTTTTTTAGCAATAAACGAAAATGAATTATAAAAACTACCGGCTGCTGCAACTTTGGTTAAACCCATTGAAGTTAGTTTATCACGCATTGCCTGTGGCCATACATCAGCACCTGCATAATAATAAGAATACGCAGCAATGTACGCCCCTTTGCTTACCGAATCAACAAAACTCATGAACTCATTTTGTCCGGCCGGAGTAGCGGTGTTAAACGCATAATAATTATAAATATCTCCCAAATTATTAACTACGCAATTATTGGGATAATTAGGCTGTGATGTTCGTTTGAGTGTTTCTTTATCAAACAATACACAAACGGTTCCATTTGGAATACAATTGCTTGCTTTGGGAGTATTAAAATAAGGATCTAAAACCCCCATACCTCCATGTTCCCATCTTGCAATAAATGCTTTCACAACGTTATATCTTGAAGTAAATTCTATTTGCCGGGTTATGGTATCCAGTTGTAATTGATTTGCCTGGGTAAAATCTGTGTACTGTGAAAAATCAACCTGTGCAAATCCTTTCGCTGCATTCTTGATGGCTGTAAACGAACTTTGATCCCAAACACCTCCTTCATTGACAGGGACGTTTAATCTTACCCTCCAATAATAAGCCTGGCTATCGGTTAAAGCCAGCTTAACCTTCCATTTGGGAATGGCACTACCGGCTATCGCTCCACTTGAAACGAATGACGGTGAATTAAATAAAACAGTGGTATCTAATTCGAAAATATAGGACGCATTTTGAATCAGGATATTGTTGTTTTGCCCGATTATTGTTACAGAATCACCTGTGACAATTTCATACTTATAGGGTAACAAAGCGCTTACCCCGCTTCCGGCAACAAACACACTCAGCACCGCCTTGTTATTAAACTCGTTCCCCTCCAAAACACCATTCGCATAATCAATACTTACCTCCAGCGAATTGTTACCAAGTACTATTTTCATATCGGGATATTTTACCCAATACCTGAATGTATCTTTATAGTAAACAGGAGCAAATTTTAGTGCCGGAAGATTTACAATGCTACCATTGGGAAGTTGATGTTTGATAGCAATAGTAACTGAGTCACTAGTTGCTTTACCCAAATTGGTTACAATAATATTTACTGCAAATGAGTCTTCCTGGACCGTAACATTCAAAGGTGTCACATACAAATCATTGGCCGCGATTTTATAATCAGGAAGTGCATTGTTATCCAGAATAAGAGCAGGGTCACCTTGAAGTTGCCATTGAATGATATGCGATTTTGTGAGCATATCAGCCGTATTTGAAGCCGCTCCAATACTTTTCATGATGTCTCCAATTGGTGCCCTGTACTGTGTGTTGCAATACCGACTATAAAATGCATCCATCATGTTAAACAACGTCCCGTCAAATGTAAAGTTAGAATGTGCCAACCAACCTATTGCGCCTTTATTTTCAGCACACAAATAATCCTTACCATAGATATTGCCCGTACCATTTACATCCACCTCTCCTACATTTCCAACATTACATCCGTTAAAATAATAAAATGGATATTTAAGGTTATTATCCAATTCATTGATACTTCCAATATCCACATCCAATACTGTAAGTGAAGCATGTCCTATAAATGAAAGCAACGTTACCCCTTGATTCTGCGTATCAATTATTTTTTGTTTAAGGTTAGCCTGTGTTGCGTCTGAACTGTTTTTGGCAAATGAAATGACTTTCGCCCCAACAAACTGTCCTTCAATAACTGTTTTGTTCTTATTTATTTGTCCGGCAAAACGTTGTTGTTCATTATCATTATTTCCACCACTGATATGGAGTGTGTTTTTTTGCCATTCCAGCAACGAATCAGGCGAAGTTTCATAATAAATAAGTTTAGTAAGATAATGCTGCAATTCGGTATTGTTTAATGCAGGAATACGTCCGATTGGCACTTCCGGGTAACCACCATCATTAGTGATACCTGCAGTATACAAGGCATCAGCCCCGGGCATTCCCAATACGGGAACATAATTACGGTTATTATAATCCACCGGATCCGGAACCCCAACGGTGGGAATTCTGATTTTATCATTTTGATAACCCTTGCCCAACAACAACAAATATTCCGGTTTTTGGGGTGCAACTTTTACAAGATAGGATGCAAATTGTTTGATTGCCAACGGATGTTTCACTCCATAATAATAGGTATCAAACAAATCCTCTGTTAATACTTTTAATACAGAGTATTTTTTCAAACGGTGCTCCTCATACTTAGTAGCCGCAGTATCCAGTTTGGAATGTGTTATGATAATATATTGTGCCCCTGCGGGCTTTAATGAAGCAAATGCCGCACGATGTAATTGTGTAATGCTGATCACCTGCGCGCTATCAAAAAGCACAACATCATGAATCTTCCCATCGTTAACAATCAAAGCAGATACAGAACCCGAAGCATAAAATGCATTTATTCTGGTTTGTGTAGTAAAATCCAGAAGCGTTGGTGTTGTTTGTCCTCCGTTTCCGTATGCCGTAAACTCCAGGCGTGTTTTAAGACCACCTTTTGTATTTAAAACCTTCCATCTTTTGAATGTAGAATTGTTCCAATTATAAGTACGAGGATAATTGAGGGTTATATAGGATAGGCTGTTAAAGTCGGAAACAACCCCTAAATCGCCTATGCTTTCAATCCTGAAATATGTTGTATTGCCAATATTAGAAAGATTGATGCCAACCGTAAAAGACGGTTGCTCATAGCCCGCATAAATATGATCAACTGCCGTTGTGAAAAAACTATTATCACTGCTAACCGAAACATTCACATGGTGGTTTTGCCCACTTCCATTGCGCACTGCATCTGATGCTCCAATCACTTTGATACTGGCAGATGCATTTCCGGCTCCTGTATATTTTGAAGCGGTATTCAATGAATACGTTTGCGATTGCCCCAAGCCTACCCTTGCCCCAGCCCAGCCTTCTCCTTTTTCGTAATCGGATGTGAGATATTTTAATTCGCTTGAGGCCATATTAGGGCCATCCAGGTATTCAACGGTTGGTGCAATGACCAATTCATCTGTAAAATAATCTTCAGGCGTATATCCGCTGTAGTTAAAATCATTGCTCACCGTAAAACGCAATGGTTGTACAGCGGTGGTATCAGGTAATATGGTAAGGAAATAACAAGCGGTATCAGAAAAAAGACTATAATATTGGTGAGGTTGGTTACCTGTTGCGTATAATACAGAATCCAAATCGCCTTTATTGTGTTCTACATATAACTCTACAAAATCTGTTAAATTGAATACACCATCATCCTGCCCTTTCACATAAACAGGTTGTTCTTTGCCATTCTTGAAAATCTGGATATGAGCGGGATTCAGCGTTGCCATGTTGATACCTGCCGACTGTAATACCGAAGCATTGATCCTGGCTACACCATCCTGCCCTATATAGAATTTATAATACGTCTGGTAGGGTTTAATCCATTCAAAACCGTACTGCGCCATCGCCCCGGACATGAAACAGAACAAGCAAATACAGATAATAAGTATACGTTTAACAAGCATCATGTGTGAAAACGGTGAATATAACACAATAGTATATCAAGGTTATAATTCAAAGTTACAAAATCAGAATGAAGACTAGAGCCGGTATTGGCCAATTTTCCTTAGTGGTTTAAGGATTAAAGTATAAAGAGGAACTTTGAGGCCATTAATCGACCAGGCTTTGCGATCCTGAAGATTGGCTAAAATACGGTTTTTTAAAGAGCGATTGCTTTGTCCACCCATGCGCATTTTCACCAATACATTGGGAATATAATAGGTTCTTACTTTATGCAACAAACACAAACGGAGGATCAGCTCATAATCGGCAGAAGAATTTAATTTGAGGTTATACCCCCCAAACTTTTCATATACCGACCGCAGGGCAAAAAAAGTGGGATGAGGGGGCATCCACCCCAGGT
>JAZKGH010000270.1:3270-3889 GCA_040386055.1 Bacteroidota bacterium | reverse complement strand
AATAAAGATAAGCGAAACAACAACTCCGATACATACACCAATAAGCAAATCGGAAAATACAATGGCCAGAACAGTTACCACAAAAGGAATAAGCTGCCCCCATCCTTTTTTGTATTGTTCAATCAATTGTACGGGAGCCAATAATTTGTAACCTGTGTAAATAAGTACTGCGGCCAAACTAGCTAGCGGTATAAGGTTCATCAACGATGACATAAATACCACAGCAATCACAATAAGCAATCCATGTATAATGGTAGATAACTTTGTCTGTGCTCCGGCCGATACATTCACCGAACCTCTTACAATAACGGCAGTCATGGGTAATCCACCCAACAATCCTGCCAGCGTATTACCTATCCCTTGAGCAAGTAATTCGCGATTAGCCGGTGTTTTACGTTTTTGGGAATCCAATTTATCAACTGCTTCTGTTGACAATAATGTTTCAATGGATGCTACTATGGCAATAGTAAACGCAGTACTATACACTGCATAGTTGGATAAGCCCCTCCAATCGGGAAACGTACTTGCATACAAGAATGCGGTGATGGAATTCAGTTTAGGAATATTAACAAAATGGTCTTGTGACAATGGATAAGCAAACAATACATGTTCGAATATA
>JAZKGH010000270.1:1336-3260 GCA_040386055.1 Bacteroidota bacterium | reverse complement strand
ATAATTAATGGCCATACCTATTAATACTACCAGTAATGAGCCGGGAATAGTCTTAAACCGTTTCTGAAAGAACTTATCCCAAACGATTAGAAAAACCAAACTTACGAGACCAATAAGCAATACCCCTCTATTTAAATTATTTACGGCATGCATTAAAATGGTAAAGGTATTTTCTTCAGCAGCTTTGCTCTCCTGATAACGTTCGTTCATATCCTGAGCTGTTACTGCAAATTCTTCCACTCCCATCTCTTCAATATCATACCCTATCATGTGCGGGAACTGCTTAATGATCAGGATGAGTCCAATGGCGGATAACATTCCTTTAATAACAGTGCTTGGAATGTAATTGGTAATGAAACCGGCCTTAAGAGCGCCTAAAATAATCTGAAGAATACCCGCAATAACGGTAGCAAGTAAAAAGGTTTCAAACGATCCTAATTTGGCAATACCCGATATGGCAATAGCCGTTAATCCGGCAGCCGGCCCGCTGACGCTAAGTTGCGAATTGCTCACCAATCCTACTACCAACCCTCCCAACACTCCGGTAATTAGTCCTGAGATTAAGGGAGCTCCTGAAGCGTGGGCTATACCCAGACAAAGAGGGACTGCAACAAAAAACACGGCAATACCTGCCGGTAAGTCATATTTAACCTGTTGAAACGATAACGGTTGTAAATTTATTTCTTCTTTCATGAATAAATGTAAATACTATAAAACAATATGATTGATGGAAGATGTCCATCAGTTACCTGAACATTCACAAAATGAATGGTATTGAATTAGCTAGTAAATCAGGAGGAGAAAAAATATCGGTATGTGGGTGTTGCTCTATGAATGTAGAATTGACAACGTAAGGGGGCAGGGTAAAAGTGGCAATAACTGCCATATTCATATGAGAGGGTACAAAAACTTCATCAGGGGCCGTGTCATCATCCTGATGTTCGTTGGTGCGTTCCTCTTCCACCATATTGATACCGGAAGAAAGACATTTTAAGAGGATACCGGAGATAGACAACTCCGATGCTTCTGTCAATACCGTCACTGATAAACCATTGCTGAGGGCCCTCGGCTTACTGTATCCGGGGAATGCAATCACCACGCAGAACAGTAAAAACAAGCATACAGAAATTATTCTAAGTCTCATTCCAGATTTACAACAATATGGTTTTTATATAATCAACTAACCGATAAAAGTCCCGATTATCAAACATAACACAGTCAGGACAAAAAAGTTTAGCTAAATATTTTGAAGCTTCCCAATCCCCATTTTTGAAGCCTGTAGATTACAGAAGTATGTAATACACCCAACCCGTATATACTGCTCCGCTTAAAGTTGATGGAAGACGCTTCGGGAAAATACTTGGTTGGACAGGTTACTTCAGCAATATCAAATCCTGCATAAAAAATCTGAGCAACCATCTGATTGTCGAACACAAAATCATCCGAACATTTCTCATAATTTACTTTATCCAGTACTTCACGGCTAAACGAACGGTAACCGGTATGGTATTCTGAAAGTTTCTGACTCATCAGAACATTTTGAAACAAGGTGAGGCAACGGTTAAAGATAAATTTATACATGGGCATCCCTCCTTTTAAGGCACCCATTCCAAGTATTCGGGAACCAAATACCACCGGATATAAATCATTCGCAATGATACTGGCCATAGCCGTAATAAGCTTTGGTGTGTATTGATAATCAGGATGCAGCATAATCACAATATCAGCTCCTATTTCTTTGGCTTTATTGTAACATGTTTTTTGATTCCCGCCATAACCTTTGTTTTTATCGTGGCTGATAATATGCCGGATGCCTAATTTCTTCGCCATTTCAACAGTCCTGTCTTTACTTGCATCATCTACAAGTATAACATCATCGACAATATCAAAATCTCAATCCAATATAACCAATATTAATAATAAT
>JAZKGH010000270.1:0-1326 GCA_040386055.1 Bacteroidota bacterium | reverse complement strand
GTAACATGTTTTTTGATTGCCACCATATCCCTTGTTTTTCTCATGACGAATAACATGTTTAACACCAAGATTGCGTGCTACTTCAGCCGTATTATCTTTTCCGGCATCATCCACTACAATTACTTCATCCACAATTTCGAAGGGAATTTCGCTATATGTTTTTTCGAGTGTTTGAGCTGCATTGTAAGCAGGCATCACTACTACTACTTTCTTATTATTAAGCATGAATGATTATCCGTTTAAAAGGGCAAAAATATTGTTTTATTCGGTCTCTACAATCTAAACTTTCTTGCTGAGCAGGGCCATGTAAAATCCATCAAAACCTGTTTCTGCTACCGAAATACGCTCCTGACGCTCGAGGGTATAATCAGGATTGGCTGCTAAAAAGGTTTGTACTTGTTCTTCATCCTCACTGGGTAAAATACTGCAGGTAGCATAAACCATTTTACCTCCCGGCTTCAACATGGCAGAATAGTTCTGCAAAATTTCCTGCTGTGTTTTGCGGATGTTAAGGATAAAATCCAAACCCAATTTCCATTTGGCATCCGGATTTCTGCGCAATACCCCTAAACCACTGCAAGGCACATCCAACAATAATCGATCGGCTGTTTCGTGAAGACGTTTAATTGTTTTGCTTGATTCGATAACTCGTGTTTCAATATTACCAACCCCTGCTCTGCGTGCACGTTTTTTAAGTTCTTCCAGCTTAAATGCTTCTACGTCCATAGAGATCAACCTGCCTTTATTTTGCATCAATGCCGCAATATGCAGCGACTTTCCACCTGCACCCGCACAAGCATCAATTACACGCATGCCGGGTTCCAGTTCCATAAACTCTGCTACTAATTGTGAAGCAGCATCCTGTACTTCCAGTAAACCATCTTTGATAAAACGGGTGGTGAATAAATTGATACGCTTATGCAACACAATAGCATCTTGCAAATCATCAATAGGAGAAGCTTCAATATGTTCGTCTTCAAATTTCCTTAGCAATCCTGCTCTTGTAATTTTAAGCGTATTCGTTCTCACCACTAAATCTGCCTGATTGTTTAAGGCTTTGATTTCAGCATCCCATTTAGGGCCCAGCTCACGCTCTCCCAAGGCATCCAACCAATCCGGAATGGACTCACGAACTTTCCTGTTCGATTGTGCATCATCAAACAACCGGAACATTTTAGCTTTATCAAACCCTCTGAACTCTTCCCACTCGGGCAAATCATGTCCGTTCCATACCCACAATGCGGCAAACATCAACGGCATTTTTACTCCTGTTTCATTTTCTTTAATACCAGCACCTGCAGCAACGCCTGCTTTAGCATAATGCCC
>JAZKGH010000269.1:0-26746 GCA_040386055.1 Bacteroidota bacterium | reverse complement strand
CTGCGAGATCTGCGGGAAATATTATCACAGACGATGAGTGACGTATTTTACCGAAGGTTAAGTTTCACACCGGCCGATAATACCGAAATATCATAAAGCGACAGATACTTACGATTGGAAAGGTAACTGCTGATATATAGATCATTTGTACTCATTTCTATATACATAGTTGCAGAACGTGCACATGCTTTTGCCGGTAAATTAAACACCAGACTGCTTTGTAAACCAACATGCATGCGAAAGGCAGAAGACCACCAGTAATAATCATCGGGATACCGGGAACCGGGCCATGATGTATAAAAATGTTCATTAGTGGTATAGGAAAGAAAGGCAACAGGGTTGAGCGGTTTCCATACAATGCCCTTAACTGTTTTTATACTAAACGGATTATATCCTGCTTTGAGGGTAAATATATCCAGTTGACCGCCTTCACTTGGTGGAACATATCCATACAGCAGGGCGATATTGAATTTGTCGGTACGATTCTTATATCCAACTCCAACACTCAGCCAGCCAATACCTCCTCCATGTTGCACGGTAAGTTGATTTGGGAGAAAACGCGATTGAGCAGATACGAATGAACAACTATACATAAACGTGAGCAACACCAATAAGTACTTCATGGTTAATAAGAGATGGGTGTTTTATGTACTTCACCATTGTAAATTTCAAGCAGCATAAATAGTCGTTTGTCTACAGCATTGCTGTTTAAGTAGCGAACACCATCTTCATATGGATACTTATCAGTAGAGTGGTGGTGATGACCATGGAGGGAGATCAATAGACCCGGGGTATTGCGAAGTGTTTTCGCGTATTGTTGTTCAAGGTTTTTATCAAAGTCGCCATCATAAGGCGGTACATGTGAAACTGGAATAATATAACTTACTCCCGCTTCCGGCTGACATTGTTGTGTTAACCAATTCATATTCGGAACCTGCCCGTTGAAACTATACTCACGGCTATTGGTATTGTGAAAAATAAATTTGGTGTGCTTATACACAAAACTGAAGTCCTTGTGGCCAAACATGTATTCATATGTTCGTTGACCATTTCCGATCACATCATGATTTCCGATAACGGATACGTAAGGTACGTGCAGTCCTGAAAAAATATTATTCATCCACTCAAACTCCTGGCGCAATCCAAAATCAGAGATGTCTCCGGCCACAATCAGAAAGTCGATATCCTTCATGGAATTTACTTTCTTCACGAGTGACTCGGCCTCGTCATAATAGCGCTGAGAGTCTCCGGTAAAGATTATCCGGAGGGTATCGTTAGTAGTGGTTGTTGCCAGCAATTTATCAATATTATGCTGATTGATATTGCGGGGTGTATTGTTGTCAAATACCTGATGAGGACTGGATTCGAATTTTTCGCATCCGGCAATAGTTGTAATAAGGAGTAGAAATAAGGGTATGTAGAAGATTTTTTTCATTGTGAATATTTTTCGGACGCAAAACTACCCGCGATGTCGCGGCAGGCAGAACTACTTTCGATACAATCCGATAGAATGTCGGTAAACGGTGTTGTGGAAGAGGTGTGTGAGAAGAGTGCAAAAACGAAAAAGGTTAACACCGTTTTCGTTTACGCGAATGCACATTATCGGTAAACAGCGGGCATCATACTTAACCTGCTGAGCACATGTAAGCTACTGCTATTTGAAGAGGGAAGTGTGTTTCTTTGATGAAATCAGATGTCAAAAGGATAGTTTCTGAGGAAGTGTTTTCTATATCGGGCACTGCTTCTTTTTCATACTACAGCAAACGGTAACCGTCCAGTAGTTTTTGTACATCATCTTTATATGTACTGCCAATAGCAATCAGCTGATCTTTGATTTGAATTGAATTACCATCTACCTCGGTAATATATTCAAGGTTGATGATATGGGATTTGTGTACACGCACAAAATTGGAATAGGGCTTAAGCTGCTCTTCAAAATTTTTCATGGTGCTGTGAACGGTAATGCGTCCGTCATCGGTCCACAGCCGAACATAATCTTTCAAACCTTCCACAAACCATAATTTACGGATATTGATATTGATCCATTTACCCTCCGAACGTACAAACAATATTTTTTCCGAAGGAGTTACCGATGTTTGCGGGCGTGCAGGTTGTATTTCATTTTGCACCTTATTGATAGCCTTTAAGAAGCGATCAAAAGCAATCGGTTTAATGAGATAATCAACGGCATTCAGGTCGTAACTTTCCAACGCATGTTCTGTGTAGGCAGTAGTAAAAATAACCTTTGGCGGGTTTTTGAGTGATTTTAAAAAATCAATGCCGGTTATCTCGGGCATGTTGATGTCGAGTAACAATAGATCAACGGCTTGTTTGTTAACTAACGCAAAAGCTTCAAGTGCATTTTTACATACACCCACCAATTCCGTATCAGGAAGTTTTTGCAAATAGGACTGCAAAATTTCCTGTGCTAAGGGTTCATCATCTACAATGGCAACACGTATCATGAAAGGTTTATCTGAAGGTCAATAATAAAGTAATTTTCATTGTGAGTTACCTCAATGCTATGTTTTTCGGGATACAACAGCTCAAGGCGTTTTCGAAGATTACTTAACCCGATGCCTCCAACCGTTAGCGGAGCAATAGGTTTGGGTATTGTATTGTTCTTGCAAAAAATCTTCAGCGTGTTTTGTTGTATGCTGAATTGAAAATCAACTTCCAGTGCCTCAACCTGTCTGCTATGTTTAAACACATTCTCCAGAATGGGTAACCATATCAGCGGAGGAATCAAACAATCTCTGTCTGCTGTGATGGAGAATTGAAGGTTGGGAGAATCATGCAACCGCAACAATTCAATATCAATATAGGCTTGCATCACATCTTTTTCCTTTTCAAATGAAACCAGCTTGGCATCAGCCTCATATAGTACATACCTTAGAATGGCTGAGAGCTTTAAAATAGATGCAGGAGCTTCATCTGATTTTTTGAGGGAGAGTGCATACAAGTTATTCAATGTATTAAACAGGAAATGCGGATTGATTTGATTCTTTAGAAAGTTCAATTCTGTTTCACGGTGTTTATTGAGCGCACCTTCCATCGCTTTAACTTTATGAACGCTGTGGTGATAGTATCCTAACAGGGTGAAGATTGTAGTCCAAACCACCATTATCGACATATAGGATTGAAAATCACTCAAGACACCTTCAACAGAAAGATCCTGTGTAACGGGCGACATCATAATGCTTACCTGCATAGAGTCGAAACCCGGAATGACCATGGGTAACCACTTCATGAGAAAGGTATATGCGTAAGCCACAACAAAAATAAGCACGAAAGCGCTACAGAAGTACATCAGTCGTTTTCGCTTAAACAGAAAAAGAGGTAATAATACAAGGTTGTTTACATAACTAAGAAGTGCAAAAAACGACATGAAGAAGATCATCATCCCATAATAGAAAAAGGGAGAATAAGCAGTCTGGTCATCAACGTCCGAGCACTTGGTAACAAATAGAAAAACCCAGAAATAAATATTTAATGCGAGGCGTGAACCAAAGAGTTGAAGTGTTTTTTGAAAATAATTCATGGTACAAAGAATGGAAATTAACAGCTCATTCATATAGCTTATAGACCAACCCTGCAAAAAATTAGACAAACGAAAGGAATCAGGTAATGGTCGAAAAGAAGCCGGACTTGGTCGAGTTTTCAAAAAGCACTTGCGGGAATGCAGTTGTTTTGAACCATCAACTAACACAAACTGATTATGAAAAAGTACGTATTAACACTTATCGTTTTTTGTCTCCTTGGAGGCGCTACTATTATCAAGGCACAGGTTACTCCTTTTATTGCCGGCCGTTTGCAATTCACTTTAGACAGTGTATGTGCTAAATATAAAATAAAAGGCGCTTCTGCAGCAGTACTCATTCCAAATGTTGGTATCTGGAAAGGTACAAGCGGAGTTTCTGAGGCGGGTGTGCCACTTACTTCAGACATGTTGTTTGGTATGGGGAGTAATACCAAAACCCATATGGCCGCTACATTATTAAAGATGCAGGAACAACAATTAGTGTCATTGGATGATACTATCGGCAAATGGATTACCGGTTATCCGAATATCAGCGGACAGATTACCATTCGTCAGTGTTTAAACCATACAAGCGGTTTGTTTGATTATATGAAGAATGGTGCGATCAATGACAGCATCTTTGGAAAACCTTCTAAAATATGGCAACCGGAAGAAATTTTAGGATTGGCTATGGCTCCTAATTTTGCTCCCGGTACCAGTTGGAAATATTCCAATACCAATTACATCATTGCCGGTATCATCATTCAAAAGGTGATGAATAAACCGGCATTTGAAGTCATGCATGATTTGATTTTAGCTCCAAATCAATTGACCAATACCTTTAATTATGGAGAAGAGGGTTCGCGTACCATAGCACATCCATGGGGCATAGATATGAATGGTGTAACCTTAACGGACATGACTACCACACCCTATCTGAACAATTTGTTCAGCTTGGCGAATACAGCAGGCTCCTTAGTAACTACAGCCGAAGAGAATGTACAATTTTGGTATAAACTATGGAGTGGGCAGATCATCAATGCACAATCATGGAAGGAAATGACACAGACGAAATCATTAGGTTTAGGTGACGGATATGGACTGGGAGTTTTCTTTGACAGTAAAAAGATAAATGGCCGTTCATTTTATTCGCATGGTGGTACCTTCTTTGGATTCATCAATGAGAACATGGTTGATACTACCTCCGGGGTTACAATTGCGGTATTAACCAATCAGGATAGTGTAAGCAATAGTGGGTTAAAATCATTAGTGTTAAGATCGCTTCATAAAGTAACATTAAACATGCCCGCAACAGGTATTGCCGATATTCATGCAGCGGAAAATAGGGTCGCTATTTATCCCAATCCGGTCTCAGATCAGTTAACGATTGATGCCGGAAACATAAAAAGCGGAACAATTATGATCAGTGATTTGATGGGTAGAACAGTATGGAACGGTTTGGTGACGCAGCAGATTACGACCATTAATACTACGGAGTTTCCCAATGGTATCTTGCTGGTAACGTGTAAGGATGAGTCTTTAGGTGTGATGCAAACGCGCAGAATACAAGTAGCTCATTAGAGAAGTAATTAGGCAATTGTTAAGTTTTAATTAGGAATCATTTAGGTTTTTGGGTTGCAACCGAAAGGGGATGTCTTCAATCTGCATTGAAAACAGCAACACACATGAAAAAAATCTTTATTATTTTAAGTTTAGTATGCAGTGGTTTATTGCATGCACAGGAAGTTACAGAAGTAAAAGGACTCCGTTTGTATGAACATCATAGTTCGGATATGACAAGCATGCCATTTGGAAATGGAGCAGATGGATCTAAATCAGGATATGATTTTGTAAATCGGAGATACTTTAAGAGTTTTAATGAAGCCAATATGGGTGCGTATTCGAATGGCGAGGAGCAAAATATTGACATGGTAGAACATGAAGGTATGTTTGGAACTTCCGGAATGTCAAAAATCCTTGGATTTACAGCCGGAGTGAGTAGCATTTGGAGTGGTCAGATTAAAGGGAATGAACAAACAAAATGGCATTTAGTAACGAATGGCTTAGCTGCTTATGATGCAACTAGCACTAAAGCTGCTTTGATTGCACTTTACAATCCGGCTAAAGCACAATTTGCTGTGACAGAAGTGAAAGACAATGAAGTATATGTTGGCAGAATACGTGGATCCAATTTATATGTATTAGTTAAATGCACCGGTTCAAAACAACCTTTTAGTGCTCCGGATGGTTCAACCATGGATAATAGTTATTTCAATTTTGACTATAAATATACCGGTTCAGCACCTACAGGAATTGCAGAGGCTACCAATAATATTTCGATAACCGTATTTCCGAATCCGGCATCCGAAAAGTTGGTGATACGTTCCGTTTCCGATAATTTTTCGGGAGCATTTGTACGTATTGTAGATGCACTGGGAAAAGAAGTTTACAACGCATCTGTTGCCGGAAATAATGTAGAGGTAAACACAAGCGCTTTGAAACAAGGATTATATTATGTAGTATTAACAAACAGTGAAGGAATGCACCAACTAACGCGTAGCGTTCACATTATACATTAGCGATTGTATCTGGGAGATACAATACCCCAAAGACATATGAACATAAAAAAGAGCTTACAAAAAGTGTTTTATTTCCCCTTAACAAAAATAGTTATCGGGCTCATTGTTCTCCTGGGTGTTGTGTCTCTTGGTCAATGGCTGACCAGAACGCTACTTGATAACCTGACTCTGGAAAAAGAAAGCCGGAATCTCATCGTGGGGATTGTGACAGCCGTATTATCCATTTTGAGTTATACTACGTTGTACCGGTTTTATGAAAAAAGAACCATTTCGGAATTAGCTACAAAAGATATAGGTAGCAATCTGTTCAAAGGAATATTTCTGGGAGCTTTATTGCAATCCTTAACCATATTTGTGATTTACCTGTATGGAGGATTTTCGATTGTTTCCATCAATCCTGTTTCGTTTTTAGTGCCACCCCTTACCATGGCATTTACGTCTGCTATTTTTGAAGAAATTTTAGTACGGGGAATCATTTTCAGAATACTGGAAGAAAAACTGGGAAGTTATATAGCACTGATTCTATCCGCAGCAATTTTCGGAGCATTGCATCTTGGCAATCCAAACAGTTCTGTGACTGCGGCTTTGGGACTGGCTTTGCAGGCTGGTTTGTTTTTAGCAGCAGCATTTATGTATACCCGCAATTTGTGGTTTCCTATTGCCATTCATTTTGCATGGAATTTTACACAAGCCGGAATTTTTGGAGCATCGGTATCAGGTAAAGTGATTACCAAATCATTGTTCACAACAAAAATTGAAGGTGCAGATTGGTATACCGGTGGTGCATTCGGACCTGAGGGTTCTGTTCAGGCAACTGTATTTTGCTTGATTGCCACTATATGTTTGCTGGTGTTAATCAGGAAACAAGGTACGGTCATTAAACCTTTTTGGAAGCAATCAAACAGATCAGAGTTGTCGGGTGAGTTTGCCCAATAATTTTATGGCAGTTTCTGTCTGCTCATTCCACAACCGCCCATAACTAAGCTTGAAACAATTGTTGTATTGATTTTGCAACGTGTATATCCGACCAGGGGTAATGCTTATTTTTTTAGCAATAGCTTTATTATACAAATCTAGCGTATCATACTTTTTGTTGAGTTCAATCCATAAGTTCATGCTACCGGTGGGTCTTGTAACTTTAGTGTCTTCGGGAAAATACTCACTGATGCATCGTAGTAATTGCAGAGAGTTTCTGTACAATATCTGACGAAGTTTAATTAAGTGATGTTCATACCGGCCGATCTCCAAAAAATCTCCAATGGCCTCATGTGTAATAGTACTACTGTACATGCTATGAAATTGTTTGGTACGTGCCACTTCTTCTTTAAATTTTCCGGCAGCCACCCATCCCACCCTGTATCCTGAAACCAGTGTTTTGGAAAACGAACCACACCATAATACAATACCACTTTCGTCAAACGTTTTTAAGGAATTCGGCCGATGATTGCCATAATATAAATCGGCATACAAATCGTCTTCAACCAATGGTATGTTATGTTTCTCCATTAGCTGCACCACTGCTTTTTTATGTTCATCGGGCATACAACTTCCCAAAGGATTGCTAAAGTTACTCACTAACAAACACAATGTTATTTTCTTCTTTTCGAGTGTCTTTTTCAATGCATCTACTTCAATTCCTGTAACGGGATTGGTAGGGAGTTCAATCACATTAAGACCTAAGCTGTGTGCCAATCGTAAGATGCCAAAAAATACAGGACTTTCCACAATGATGGTGTCACCGCGTTTGGTAAGTGCCAATAAACAAAACGACATCGAGTCAATACTTCCTCCTGTGGTGATGATATCATTCACCTGAAGCTTTCCTCCCCAAGTTATAGCCCGTTTCGCAATTTGTGTTTTCAATTTAATGCTTCCATCCTTGCTATAAGATACACCACTATCTTTAAGGGATCGTGTTGCGTTTACAATAGACTTATTCAACTTGGCAATAGGGACTAACTCCGGTGAGATCATCGCACTCGACAAATAGATCTGTGCCTGGTCAAAATTTTTAATCACCAGCGACATCATCTCGTCATGTTTGTTTTCGCTTTTAACAATAATGGGTTGGCTTGTTTCGGGTATGGCCCTGAATTTTTGCGGTGCGAGGGAAACATAGTAGCCCGACTGCGGTCTTGACTCAATGAGTCCTCTGCTTTCCAATTCGAAAAATGCTTGGGTGGCAGTGCTCAGGCTTACGCCCTTTTCAATACAAATAGTACGTAAAGAAGGAAGTTTATCACCAACCTTAAATACATCATTTCTGATTTGGTATTCAATATTGTTGGCAATTTGTAAATAGAGCAGTTCTTTTTTCTTCATCAATCAAATCTAACTGTACTGGTTAAAAAAAACAAATGTGTATCTGTACTCCTATTATCTAATTGCTCAAATTTGATAGCATAATCAAAACAGAATACAAACGATACCAAATGAAGTTTAATAAAGTAATACGCGGAGCAAAAAGAGAAGTGAACGATGCTGACAATATAAATGCTATTCTGGATGCAGGTTTTCTGTGCCATGTGGCGTTCATACATGAAGGTCAACCGATGATGATTCCAACAGCATACGGAAGAAAGGACGATGCAATTTATCTGCATGGTTCAACTAAAAATTTCATGCTCAATCAACTTATTAATGGAACCACAAATTGTATTTCGGTAACACATTTGGATGGATTGGTACTGGCCAGATCATTGTTCCATACTTCTGTGAACTACCGTTCAGTTGTGTTGTTTGGGAAGGCAGTGATACTCACGGATGAAAACGAGCGAATGGAAGGGTTAAAAATTATTACTGAAAATATTATCAAAGGAAGATGGGATGAAGTACCGGTGGGGACAGAACAAGAGCTGAAAGCAACCATGGTGATAAAATTTACGATTGACAGTGCATCGGCTAAGATCAGAAATGGGGGCCCGATGGGCGATGAAGAGATGGATAATGAAGTGTGGTCGGGGGTGATTCCTTTGACTATGAAAACCTCAGCCCCCATTACAGATGAAAAATTTGACGGTACTATTCCGTTAACAAAAAGTGTAATCAATTTTGTACAAAAAAACTTGTAAAGACGTTATATGAATTGGATAACCCCTAACACAACACTGGAAGGCGAAACGGTAATACTCCTCCCTTTGACCGAAACATATTTTGCAGCCTTGGATAAGCTGGGTGAAGAAAAGAAGATCTGGGAGTTTATTCCATCAGATATGAGCAGTTCTGAAAAACGACTGGCTGTTTTTTTGAAAGCATTACAAATGCGTGAAGAACAAACACACTATCCGTTTGTGATTATGCATAAACAAAAAAATGAGATTATCGGGAGTACACGGTTGCTCGATATTTTCCCGCAGCATAGAAAATTAGAAATCGGGTGGACTTGGTTACATCCTGATTATTGGGCTACTTCCATCAATTTCGAATGCAAACTGTTATTGCTTACATTTTGTTTTGAAGAACTCAAAGCCTGTCGTGTACAGTTAAGGACGGATGAAAACAACATACGCTCCCGAAAAGCAATTGAAAAGATAGGTGCACAATATGAAGGCATCTTGAGACATGATCTGATCCGGGAAAATGGTACCCATAGAAACTCTGCTTATTTCAGCATTATTGATAGCGAATGGATTGAAAAGAAACAACGGTTAGAAGAAAAGTTAAAACGCAAATGCCATGAGCAAAGCAATAGGTAAAAAAAATGCAGCTTATTATACATGGGGAGATAACTGTTCAAGTTGGGTGTTGAATGATACAGCAGTACTCTCCGTGAAACAGGAACAAATACCCGCAGGTGCAAGGGAACAATTGCATTACCATCAACATGCAAGCCAGTTCTTTTTTGTATTAAAAGGAGTGGCAACATTTTATGTAGACGATGAAATGATGGAGGTAAAGGAACAAGAAGGAATTTCGGTAACGAATGGTCGTAAACATTTTGTGGTAAACAACAGTGACGAGCCCATTGAGTTTTTGGTGATTTCACAGCCAACAACTCTTAACGATAGAATAAATATTTAACAAAAGAAGTTATACTCAACACAACAAGGATATAAAACAGAAAAATGAAAACAAAAATAATAATAGCAGGAATCGGAGGAGTGGGAGGTTATTTCGGAGGCTTATTAGCAAAACATTTTGAAGCAAATGAAGATGTTGAGATCAACTTTGTTGCTCGTGGAAAGCATCTTACTGAAATCAAAACCAATGGACTTAAAGTAATAAAAGGCGATAGTGAGTTTATTGCCCGACCAAGGTTAGCTACAGACAATCCGTCTGAAATGGGTATTGCAGATGTTATTATCATAGCCACGAAAAGCTACGGCCTGGAGGCGATGATTGAGCAATTAAAGCCATGCATTAATAAGGATACGATCCTTTTGCCATTGCTTAATGGAGTAGACAGCAAAGAGCGAATAGAACACATTCTTCCTGATAATATTGTTTTGGGAGGATGTGTTTACATCGTTTCCCGTTTGAAACAAGCCGGTGTAATTGAAAATGTAGGTAACATTGAAACATTGTACTTCGGTCTTGACAATGTTGAAAATGAACGTTTACGCTCGCTCGAAAATTTGTTTAAAGAGGCAAGCATTCAGGCATCACTGTCAAAAAATATTTCGACCATCATTTGGGAAAAATTCATTTTCATTTCACCCACTGCAACAGCAACTACCTATTTTAATAACTGTATTGGTGAGCTTATTACAGATAGTGAAAAGCTCAAAACAGCAATGGCATTAATTGAAGAAGTCAAGCAGATAGCAAAAGCAAAACAGATCGGTATTCCGGAAGAGATAACGGAAAAAACATTGAACAAATTGAGAGCAATGCCTTTTGAAGCAACATCATCCATGCACTCCGATTTTAAAAATAATAAACCGGCCAACGAACTGGAATCATTGACAGGTTATGTGGTTAATGAAGGGCGAAAATATAGTATAGAGACCCCGGTATATATAAAGACATATGGTGAACTCAAAAAGAAAAGTGGCTTAACCGCATATTTACAAAATTAGAACGATGAAAAGGGAATATGCATATAGGTTAGCCGGGCATTCAGATGTAAAGCAATTACAGATATTGGGATTAATGGCTTACGGACAATTTAAGCCGATACTCTCAACAGAAAACTGGGAGACATGGGAAGAAGGATTTAATAGCGATACCAACTTTTCAAATCTCATCGATATAGGTACTTGTTTTGTTTGCGAATACGAAAACGACATTATAGGAATGGCGTTTTTAATTCCTGCCGGAAATCCTTTTTTATATTTTCAAGAAGATTGGTCGTATATCAGGTATGTTGGTGTTCACCCCGGGCATGAAGGAAAAGGAGTTGGAAGGATATTGACGCAAAAATGTATTGATGAAGCAACGCTCAAGGGAGAATCAGTGATTGCGTTGCATACTTCGGAGTTTCAGGATGCGGCACGACATGTATATGAAGGTCTTGGTTTTGAAAAGCAAAGAGAATTTAGCGTATATGATAAGCGATATTGGATTTATACACGATTACTAGATATAAGTTAACGGTAATGAAATACAACAACAGATGACGACAGACTATTTAATTAAAGGATTAATAATTGGCTTTTCAATAGCAGCTCCGGTTGGACCAATCGGTGTATTAACTATCAAGCGAACATTGACAGAAGGACGAATTTCTGGTTTTGTGACCGGAATGGGTGCTGCACTCGCAGACGCGGCTTATGGAGCGGTGGCAGGATTTGGCTTAATTGTAATTTCGTCTTTTTTGATCTCACAGGAATTTGTAATAAAATTGATTGGGGGCCTATTTTTATTCTACCTGGGCGTCAAGTCATTTTTTAGCAAACCCGCTACGAAGGAAGCTACTGTTGCCAGCAAAGGTCTTTTGAATAATTTTATTTCCACGTTTTTCTTAACCCTTACCAATCCTTCTACGATAGTATCGTTCATAGCTATTTTCGCTGGACTTGGATTAGCTTCTACGACCGCAGACTACTTCTCCTCTATAGCTATTGTCTTTGGAGTGTTTATGGGTTCTGCTCTTTGGTGGTTCATATTGAGTTCCATCGTAAGTTTTTTTCGACACAAAATCACATCCGACCGGTTGGTGTGGGTGAACAGACTTTCGGGATTAGTTTTAGGTTCATTTGGACTCTTCGCATTATACTCAATTATTGAGTGATAAGCTCTGAAAGCCGTCACTTCACTAAGCTGCAAAACGTTATAAAAATGAATGAACAAGTATTTGAAAAGGTAGATGATTACATCAATGGATTGTTTTTTGATAACGATCCGGCACTTACGTATGCTACAGAGAATATTATAAAAAATGGCATAGAGGATGCAAGTATTTCCCCAGTTCAGGGACAGTTATTGCAGGTATTTGCAAAAGCCTGTAATGCCAGGAAAATACTGGAGGTGGGAACCTTAGGTGGGTATAGCACCATATGGCTGGCAAAGGCTTTGCCGGATGATGGGAAAGTTATAACCATTGAGTATGATGCGTTCCATGCACAAGTGGCAAAACAAAACATTGACCATGCACAATTGGGTAAGAAGGTTGAAATTAAAGTGGGTAAGGCATTGGATATTTTGCCAACATTGGGAACAGAAGCTCCCTTCGACCTGATCTTTATTGACGCTGATAAACCACCATATACGGAGTATTTTCAATTGGCATTAACGCTTTCAAGGAAAGGAACGATCATTATTTGCGATAATGTGATCAGAAATGGAAAAGTACTGGATGAACAAAGTACGGATGAAAAAGTAAAGGGTGTTCAGCGGTTGAATACGTTTTTGAGTACATGCAAAGAAGTAAAAGCAACCATCCTTCAGACTGTTGGCAGCAAAGAGTATGATGGAATGGTTATCGCAATCGTACAATAACAGATATGAATATAATTACATACCATAGAGCAACAGTTAAGGATGTTCACATTTTAGTAGAGAACAGAATCTTGTTTGCTATTGAATTGGGAGGTGAACCTCCTGAGGATACTCTTTGTGCGCTGCGGCAACAATTAACAAACTATTTTGCAAAGGCAACCGGAGAAAATAGTTGTATTTCATACATAGCCAAATGCGATGGTGAAGTAGCAGGAATAGGGTCGGTGCATTTGCGGGAGATGCCGGGTAACCTCAAAAACCCATCTGGTAAATGGGGTTATATCATGAATATGTATACCCTTCCTGCCTATCGCAGAAAAGGAATTTGCAAGGGTATATTAAATGCATTAGTAGCAGATGCATCTCAACAAGGAATTACAGGCTTTGAGCTGCACGCTACACTTGAAGGAGAAAAGGTATACAAACAAGAAGGGTTTATCATTCATAATGAGCCTACCTATCGCAAATTTGTGACAAGATGAGAATAGAAACAGAAAGATTAATTTTAAGAGAGTTTGTTCCTGAAGATGATGAAGCAATGTTTGAAATGGATTCAAATCCCGAGGTGCACAAGTATCTTGGAAACAATCCGGTTACAGACATTGAACAGGTGCGTGGGTATATTGCCAGCATCCGTCAGCAATATATTGATTACGGTATTGGTCGCTGGGCTGCTGTCGAAAAGGAATCAGGTAATGTTATCGGATGGTCAGGTTTAAAATTTATCACGGAGGTTGAAAACAACCATACCCGTTTTCATGATGTAGGGTATCGCCTTAATCAAAAATATTGGGGTAAAGGGTATGCAACCGAATCGGCTAAGGCGGCTATAAAGTATGGCTTTGAAGAAATGGGTTTAACCGAAATAATTGGAAGTGCCAATGTAAACAATACCCAATCACGCAAAGCCCTAGAAAAATGCGGTTTAACCTTTGTTGAGAAATTTTATTGGAAAGATATCCATTGTGACTGGTTACGAATAACCAAAGAAGAATGGCTGAAAAATGATAAGTAAAATGGAAATAAGAAGAACAACAGATGAACAGGAAATAGATGCATGTGCCCTTTTGATGAGTCAATCGGAGCCCTTTGTAACACTCAAACTGGATTATAAAAAATGCAGATCGGGAATGGGTGGAGATTACCGTGAAATTTACGTTGCCAGCATCGACAATACCTTTGCAGGATTTGTGGTATTATCCCTGGCCGGAGTGTTAAGAGGGTATATTCAAACGTTATGTATTCAACCTGAATTCAGAGGACAAGGTATTGGAACAGCATTGATGAAATTTAGTGAAGAAAGACTTTCGAAAGACTTTCCGAATGTGTTCATATGTGTCTCCTCTTTTAACGATGGTGCACAAAAATTGTATTATAGTTTGGGCTTTGAGAAAATCGGGGAATTGAAGGATCATCTTATTGCCGGATCGGATGAATATATTTTACGAAAACAAACCTGCCCGGCTGCGGATTTTAGACCAAACGTATAAGAATGAAAATTGTAAAGACCAAAACATTATCAGCACATCAGGCTTCTGCCATTGATAAGATGTGGAATGAAGAATACCCCTTGAAACTAAAGGATAGGTTTCCCATGTTGCTTGAGGGTGTGGTCAATTACAATCATTACCTTGTTGAAGACGAAGCACACAATCTATTAGCCTGGGCCGTTGATTTTGAGAAGGACGGTGAGATCCGGTTTTCAATAGTTGTAAAAGCTGCTCAAAAAGGAAAAGGGTTTGGTGCGTTGTTGGTTAATAGATTGAAGGTTGAAAACAATGAGTTTTATGGCTGGGTAATCGATCACAATGATGATGTGAAAAGCAATGGAGAACGATATGAAACACCGATGCCTTTTTACCTCAAACACGGATTTGAAATTTTACAGGATGTAAGAATAGATACTGAAATGATTCGGGCAGTGAAAATTAAATGGACTGCAGCATAAAAACATAAGTGCTTAATACAATGATTCAGATAGAGGAAAACAAAGACTACGCGCTCATTCAGCCATTGCTGGAAGGGGTTCAGAATTTTCATGCTGAGTTGTTTCCTGGTGTATACAAGCCGTTCAGCAATGATGATATAAGGACTGAGATGCAGCGGTATCTGTCCGACCCACAGTGCAGGATATTTGTTGCTCAGTTAAACGGGGACACTATTGGTTACATAATGGTATTGATCAAGGAAATTCAGGAAAATGCTTTTCATTATTCATACCGGATTATGCATATTGATCAGATCTCGGTATCAAAAATTCATCAGAAGACAGGTGTCGGTTCGATGTTGATGGATAAGGTGGAAGAACTTGCAAAAGAATTATCCATTGCACGATTGGAGCTTGATCATTTGCATATCAATACTAAGGCTGCAACTTTTTTCAGAAGCAAAACATACATGCCTTATAAGGAGAAACTTTTTAAAACACTAAATTAAAACATAAGAATGAGCACAAAATTTAAATACTCACTGGAAGGACAAGAAACGGAAAGACTTTTATTCAGACCCATTGTAGAATCAGACTTTGATACATGGTTGGTTTTTTGCCGGTATCCTGATTCTCTGAAATACATTTATTCGCATGATCAATTGGCTATTGAAGATCCTGTAGAACGTTGCAAAATGTGGTTTACCCGCGTATTTAACAGATACGAAAAGGGATTAGGTGGTATGAATGCATTGATAGATAAACACACCAACGAACTTGTGGGACAATGTGGTTTGTTAATTCAAACAGTAGATGATCTCGAAGAGCTGGAAATCGGATATTCGTTAATGCCTGAACATAGAGGCAGCGGTTATGCAACGGAGGCGGCAAAAAAGTGTAAGCAGTTTGCTTTCGAGAATAATTTCCGCGACTCTCTTATTTCAACTATACATATTGACAATGATGCATCTGCTAAGGTTGCTATTGCCAATGGGATGAAGTTGGATAAAACAACCATAAGCAATGGAGATCCTGTAAACATTTATAGAATATACAAAAGTGAATACGAATCGCTTTAACATCCGTCTTGTTGAAGAAAAAGATACTGTTGCGTTGAGGGATATCTATGCGCATTATGTAGAAAACACACATGTGTCTTTCGAATACAGGGCTCCTGACTCTGAAGAATTTCGGGAGAGAATTCTTACAATAACGGAAGAATTTCCCTGGCTGGTATGCTTACAAAATGATAAGGCGATAGGCTATGCGTATGCACACAAGCACCGTTTAAGAGATGCATATCAATGGTCGCCCGAATCTACCATTTACCTTGCTCCCGATTTTCACACGAAAGGA
This sequence comes from Bacteroidota bacterium, assembly GCA_040386055.1. GTDB lineage: Bacteria > Bacteroidota > Bacteroidia > UKL13-3 > UKL13-3 > UKL13-3. The sequence goes on along the minus strand of JAZKGH010000269.1, from coordinate 10,485 downwards.
ATTGGCAGCATTTTATATAAAACGTTGTTTGATGTATTAAAACTGCAAGGCTATCATACGGTATTTGCCGGAGTGGCTTTACCTAATGAGAAGAGTGTTGGAATTCATCAACGGATGGGATTTGAAGATATCGGAATTTTTCAAAAAGTTGGATACAAAAACGGCAAGTGGCATGATACCCGATGGTTTCAATTGAATCTTCAAGGATATAGTGATGAACCGGTGGCTCCCCGAAAATTGCAGACGGTTGAATCAACGGCAGCATTTGCCCGAATACTAACGAATGCTAATCAAGAACTGACAACCATTCACACGCTACGTTAATTTTACTCGCCATGCCTACTTGGATTATATATGCATTGATCGCCACTTTATTTGCAGGAGTAACTTCTGTATTTGTAAAGTCGGGCATTCGTGATATCAATGCTGAACTGGGCCTGGTGATAAGAATAGGAATTGTTTTTTTTGTTTCTATTGTAAACCTTTTTGTGATGGATGCGCACAAAGGGCAGATACAGTTAAGCAACCGGACGTTATTCTATTTGATTATTTCAGGTTTAACAACCAGCGTTTGCTGGATCTTTTATTACAAGGCAATAGATATTGGAAATGTATCCATGATATCGGCTATTGATAAAGGAAGTATTGTAATTACCATTTTGATGGCCGTTACATTTTTGGGAGAACCATTCACGTTAAAATTAGCTTTGGGAACAGGGCTTATATTGATGGGAATGGTTGTGTTGGTTTGGCAATAAATAATAAAATTTGCATTTTGATAATGCACTTAAAAATTACAGGATATGGAACACGAACACCACTACAAACTCACTTCCGTATGGAACGGTAATAAAGGAACAGGCACAAGCAATGTGCGTACCTACGACAGAAGTCACACTGTAAGTATAGCAGGTAAACCGGAACTGCATCTTACAACCGACAATCCTGCCGTGGGAGATAAAACAAAATTGAACCCCGAGGATTTGTTAGTAACGGCTATTTCTTCCTGCCACATGCTTTCGTATTTATATGTGTGTGCGCTGGAAGGAATTGTCATTACAGATTATGTTGACAATGCAACAGGAATTATGATTGAGGAGGCAAGTGGCGGTGGAAGTTTTAAGGAGGTAACACTCAATCCGGTTTGCAAAGTTGCTGAAGAATCCATGATTGAAAAGGCAATAGAAATGCACCACAAAGCGCATGAGGTTTGCTACATCGCTAATTCAGTCAATTTTGAAGTGAAATGTAATCCGGTTTGTTCAGTTGGAAATTAATGAATTATTAAATAAAATAACGAAAACAAATGAATACAGACTTAGTATCATATTACCATCAACGGGCAAAAGAATATGAAAAGCTATATGCTAAACCGGAGCGCCAGGAAGATTTAAAAGAAATAGCAACTGTCTTGCAAGGAATCTTCATTAATAAAAATGTATTTGAGATAAGCTGTGGAACAGGTTACTGGACAGAGTGAATAGCCAAAACTGCTGCATTCGTTTTTGCAACGGATATTAATGAATCAATGCTGGAAATTGCCAGGAGCAAAGAATACGGAAAGGCAAAAATGAGTTTCGGAATTGCAGATATGTATAACTATGAAACAACCGAAAAGCATGAAAATCTGTTCGGAGGTTTTATCTGGAGCCATATACAACTTCAGGATCTTGATAATTTCCTGGCAAAAATAAACGGACTTGTTTCACCCGGTGGCACAGTTGTTTTTATTGATAATAACTTTGTGGAAGGAAGCAACCACCCGATTGCTTACACAGATGAACAGGGCAACACCTTTCAGGATCAAAAGTTGGAAGACGGCACCACTCACCGGGTTAGAAAAAATTTTCCGACAGAAAGCTTTCTGCGAAAAAAACTGGAAGACAAAGCTAGTGACATTACGATTATCCATTTCCCTTACTACTGGATATTGAGTTACAGGATAAAGAAAGAGAACAAATTATAGGAGCAGTAGATTTAATATAATCAGACAAGCATGCACTTATTAAACAAATAAGAAATGACAAACGAAAAAGATTATTTAGAGATTAATAAGGAAGCGTGGAATGCACGAACGAATGTGCACCTCACCTCCGATTTTTATGATGTAGGAGGATTTCTTCAAGGAGCCTCATCTCTAAACAGTATTGAATTGGCATTGCTGGGCAATATCAAAGGAAAAAGTATTCTGCACCTCCAATGTCATTTCGGACAGGATACGATTTCGTTGCAACGAATGGGAGCAATTGTTACGGGCGTTGACTTATCTGATCAATCCATTAAAAGTGCAAATGAACTGGCTGCAAAAGCAAAAGCCAATGCTACATTTATTTGCTGTGATATTTATGATTTACCCAATCATCTGAACAAACAATTTGATATAGTGTATACCAGTTATGGAACAATAGGCTGGCTCCCGGATTTGGATAAATGGGCATCTGTTATTTCGCAGTTTTTGAAGCCGGAAGGAAAATTTGTCTTCGTAGAATTTCACCCGGTTGTATGGATGTTCGATGACAATTTTTATAAGATAGGTTACCGTTATTTCAATTCGGGGGCAATTATTGAAACGGAAAGCGGAACGTACACCGACAGGAATGCGGCCATAAGATATGAATACATAAGCTGGAATCATGGATTAAGTGAAGTCATCAACAGTTTGATAAAAGCCGGATTGAGTTTAGATTCATTTGACGAGTTTGATTATTCACCCTATAACTGCTTTCGGGCTACAATAGAATATGAACCGAAAAAGTATCGTATCCAACATCTGGATAATAAAATACCAATGGTGTATGCTTTAACGGCTACAAAAAAATGACTTCATGACAGCCTATCTCAACTACCAATTTGAAGACAATGAAATGTTCACCAATACGTTTGATGAAGTGCCATTATGGAGTGCTTCGTTCGGACTGTTATTGTTAAAACACCTGGAACTGAAACCTAATATTACTTTGGTTGATATTGGTTCAGGGGCTGGTTTTCCTTTAACAGAACTTGCCGGACGGTTGGGAAACAGCTGCGTGTTGTATGGAGTTGATCCATGGGTGAATGCTGTTAACAGAGCAAAGCAAAAGATTCACAATTACGGATACACCAATATTAAACTCATTGAAACCTCTGCTGAGAAATTACCTTTCACAGATGATTCCGTTGATATTATCGTATCCAACCTCGGCATCAATAATTTTGAACATCCGGATATCGTTTTTAAAGAATGTTACCGGGTATTAAAAGGAAAAAGTCAACTCGCTTTAACTACAAATCTGAACGGACATTGGAAGGAGTTTTATGAAATATTTTATGCAGCGCTAAGACAGCTGGGTAAAGATGATCTTATTGTCGCTTTGAAAAAGGATGAAGATCACCGTGGAACAATGGATAGTGTTGCAACATTATTTACCCAAAATGGATTTAAGGTAACGAAGCAGATAGAGGAAAAGTTTGAAATGAAATTTGCAGATGGAAGTGCTTTTCTCAACCACCATTTTGTAAAAGTAGGTTGGCTTACTACGTGGATAACACTTTTTCCAAAGGATGAGTTAACCATCATTTTTGAAACGCTGGAAAAAAATTTAAACGTTTACGCTGGTGCAAATGGTGGGCTTTCCTTATCTGTTCCGATGTTGTATATGGAGGGAGAAAAGTAGAATACTTTACGAATATAAAATGTTATGAAGAACAATGTAACTGGAATGATTTTAGTTTTACTGGCTATGAGTGCCGGATTGAAAAGCAATGCCCAAACCAATATTCCTTATGGCGATAACGAGAATGCGGGCAAATACATCATGCTCAATGGTGTAAAACACTATTACGAAATGTATGGCAGTGGCGCTCCTATGGTATTGATTCACGGCAACACAACGGGTACAAAAGGATGGGCTGCTCAGATTGAATTCTTTTCGAGAAAATATACGGTGTACTCTATTGATTGTAGAGGAAGAGGAAAGTCGGATCTGGGAAAAGATTCTCTGACCTATATGCAACAAACCAGAGACATCAACGCATTTATTGAACAGTTGAAACTGGATTCGGTATGTATAGTGGGTAAGAGTGATGGTGGTATCATCGGTATTATGCTGGGAATTTATTTTCCACAGCATATCAAGAAGATTGTTGCCTTTGGTGCAAATATGGAACCGGATACGAATGCCCTGTACCCTCATACTGTTTGGGAAATGCATGAAGAGCGTGTGAAGGCAGATAAGATGTTATTGGCAAAAGACACGACAAAAAATTGGTTGCTGGTGCAGCAATGTAACAGAATGATGGAGTTTCAACCGCATATTTCTGCTGCAGATTTAAGGAGTATCAAAGTGCCGGTATTGGTGATGAGTTGTGACAGAGATGTAATTAAAGAGGAACATACTTTTTTTATTTATAAGAATATTCCTAAAGCTAATTTGTGCATCTTGCCCAATGAAAAACATCAGGTAGCCCGACTAAATGCTACATTGTTTAATACTACGATTGATAGGTATTTGTCAGAACCGTTTCATGGAATTGATTTTCGTTTTAAATAAAGATGAAGCATAATGAAAGAAACTATTCAACGACTAAACGATCTCTTACAAATTGTACCCGATAAGTTACGACACATTCGGGAAGAAGATTTTGTATTCAAACCACATCAGGATAAGTGGAGCAAGAAACAGATTCTTGGTCACCTGATTGACAGTGCAGCTAACAACCACCAACGTTTTATCAGGATACAGTACGAAGACGTCCCAACGATTGTATATGACCAGAACAGATGGAATGAATTGAATCATTATCAGGAGTTGGATACTGAGCATGTAGTGAGTATGTGGACGCTGTTTAATGAACACATACTCGAAGTGATTAAACATATTCCTGAAGAAAATTTACGGAGAAAAGGTAATACCGGATTACCGGAACCTGTTACGCTTAAATTTTTAATTGACGATTATGTTGATCATATGGAACATCATGTAAAGCAGATAATACAGTATTAACAAATGAAAAAAATTGCCACCTATTTTATTATTTTGTTTGTGTTCATTGTCATTCACTCAAAAGCACAGCAAACAGACAGTATAACGTATGCGCTTGACAGTGCTTTCGCTGTTTCTCCTTTCTTTGGAAATGTTTTAATCACTCATCATGGGAAAATCATTTTTGAAAAAAGCTATGGCTACGCAGATGCTGTCCTTAAAAAACCATTAACAAATAAACATTCTTTTCAGTTGGCCTCCGTTTCGAAACAGTTCACTGCTTATGGTATCATGCTGTTAAAAAACAGGGGATTGCTGGAGTATGATCATCTGGTACGCAAGTATCTTCCAGCCTTTCCGTATGATAACATCACTATCAGGCATTTGTTGAACCATTCTTCCGGCCTGCCTGATTTTTGGGATAAGATCCGGCCGAATATGGATACGTTGAAATCTTTTGGAAACAAAGAAGTGTTGACATATTTAATTGATCACAAGCTCCCGTTGCAGTTTGTGCCGGGAACGCAACTTGAATATTGTGATATCGGATATGATTTTCTGGCAAATATCATTGAACAGGTTTCGGGTTTGAGTTATGATGTGTTTTCGAACAAGTATATTTTTAGACCTCTCAAGATGAAAGGGACGTTTGCTTATAAGGTTACCGACATCGAAAGGATCAATAATAAAAACCTGGCGATAGGGCATGTTTACAAAAACAACAAATTTGACTATGCGCACCTGCAACCTAATTATCATTTCGTATTTTACCTGGGTGATTTTTATGGTGATGGCTCTTTAGTATCAACGGCCCGGGATCTTGCCAAATGGGATAGGGCACTTAAGCATTGCACCTTATTATCCTGTGAACTGCAGCAGGAAGCTTTTCAACCGACCAAACTAAAAGATTCAATATTGTACATTTGGGAAAATGTGGGTTATGGATTTGGATGGATGATGAAAGAAAGTCCCTCCGGAAGGATGGTATATCATACAGGCTCACACCCCGGGAATGCACATGCAATCTATCGGTTTCCGGACAAGGATCTTACGCTCATTTTTTTATCTAATGCTGAAACAGCTAATGTAAGAAAGGTGCGGGCCAGAGTATTGGATTTAGTGAGTCATTTCTAAATAACATAGTGGAAGTGAATAGGAGCAAAGCACTTATTTTAGATCTGGACGATACCATTTTTGAAACCAAAACAATGGATCAAAAGGTGTTTGAACCCTTTTTTCAACATTTAAGAAAACGACTGGAATCAACGTTTAACCAAGCTGCAACGGATATGATCATTGCAGATTTATGGGAAAAAACTTGGGATAAGGTCATCCAAAAACATGCTATTCCGAAAGAAATGATTCTGGATTCTATAAAAGTGCTGGATGATCTGGAATTAGATCTAACAATTTCACCTTATCCTGATTACTCTTTTCTAAAAGATATTCCCTATCCGAAATACCTGGTAACAACAAGTCTAACCTCCTTGCAGCAGGCCAAGATCAGAGCATTGAACATTGAAAAGGATTTTGTTAAGATTGTTATCAACGATACATTTAAGGAAACAAGAACAAAGTTGGATATCTTTAAAGAACTGATGAATGAATTTAATTTAGTACCGGAGAATACATTTGTGATTGGAGATAATACGGAGTCAGAGATTAAAGCAGGGAATGAATTGAATATGGTAACGATTCAAATGCTAAGAAAGAATGTGGTAAAAGGAACCACTGCGACATACTATATTAAATCATTTGAAGAGTTACAAAAAATACTTGATAGCAATGCCAACCACACTAATTGATATAGATACTTTCGTGAACAGTTTCAGTAAACGGTTTCCTGCGTTTTCAAAGAGACAACCCTGGGAGATTACAAATGAAATTGTTTTCATCTTGCAACAACTAATTGGGAGGCTTAAGGAGGATCCTGACTACAGGGTTGAAAATGATATTGCCGTTCACAACACCGCAATCATTGAACAGAATGTTGTTTTAAAGGGCCCGGTTGTTATTGGAAAAAACTGTTTTGTTGCGGCCAATGCTTACTTGAGAGAAGGAGCGTATTTAGATAGTAATGTAAAGATCGGTGCAGGCTGCGAAATTAAATCAAGCCTCATTTTTGAAAACAGTTCAACAGCACATTTCAATTATGTTGGTAACAGTATTATAGGCAGTGATGTTAATGTTGAAGCCGGAGCAGTAACTGCAAACCATTATAATGAAAGAAAGGATAAGAAGATCTCTGTTTTCTATCAGTCAGAAGTGATACGAACGAATGCCATAAAATTTGGTGCTTTGATTGGAGATAATTCAAAGATTGGCGCAAATGCAGTCTTATCTCCAGGGACAATTTTACCTCCCGGTTCAGTTGTTAAGAGATTGGAATTGATTGAACAAATAAAAGGCTAGAAGCCATTTCTTAATAGGAGTTCATGAGTTAGATGAAAAGTGTTATTATAAAAAAAGTTCCAGCATAATTGCCGGAACTTTTTTGCTTGAATTTTAACCTGAATGCAACTACTCTTTAGCAGCAGCGTTTTCTTCAGCTTTTGAACCCGGGCGATTGGCCGCTTTAATAGCAGCAAAACGGATTTTTTCAGCCGCGATAGAGCGATTGTCTGCTCCGCTTAATTCTTTTTCGATAACATTTTTCCGAGTATCCATCGCTTCATATAGTACTTTTATTTCATCCCAATCTTCCCGGCTATAATTATCTTTGTTATTGCTAACAGCATTAACAAAATTTTCGTAAACACTTTTGGCATTTGCTGCAGTCATAAAGTTGAAGCTTACATCATCACCAATCACGCCTTCACCAAATAAAGCATTGCGTAAAACCATTTTATAATTATTGGCTTTTTTTGCGCGCTCTGCATTATATTTTTCTTTTAAGGCATCATATTCTTTTTGCAATTCGGCATATTCACCACGAAGCTTATCATCCATCTGTTGAGATTTTGCCTCAATCTGCTGACGTTTCTCCTCATATTTTGATTCGACTGTAGTCCAGTAATTTTCATCATTGTAATAATTTACATGGTCACGTTCGATTGAATCGACATACATGTCCAGCTCTTTCACTGACTGTTCAGCTTCCTTGTCACGGCTGGTACAGGCAATTATGCCAACCATAAGGGTAATCACTGCGAATGTTGATATTTTTTTCATTTTATAAAGTTTATGTAAGCAATGGTTTCAAAATGTATTCCAAAGAATTTTGGTCAAAAAAAATCCCGCTCACTGACTGAACGGGATTTTTTGTTTTTAATATCCTGCCTTAGAAGGTATATCTTTCAATCGCTCTTTAATATCCAATCGGTGCTTACGTGCAGTATCAATCGCAATATCATATCCCGCATCTGCATGGCGAATCACTCCCATTGCCGGATCGTTGTGCAATACACGTTTAAGCCTACGTGCGGCATCTTCTGTTCCATCAGCAAGGATTACCATACCGGCATGAATTGAATAGCCCATTCCCACTCCACCGCCATGGTGAACCGAAACCCAGCTTGCTCCACCTGCAGTATTGATCAATGCATTTAAGATAGGCCAATCAGCAACGGCATCACTTCCATCTTTCATCGCTTCGGTTTCACGGTTAGGTGAAGCTACGGATCCTGTGTCCAAATGATCGCGGCCAATTACGATAGGGCCTTTTACTTTTCCTGTTCTCACCAACTCGTTAAAAGCCAAAGCAGCTTTTTCACGATCACCTTGTCCAATCCAGCAGATACGTGCCGGCAATCCCTGAAAGGCAATTCGCTCGCGAGCCATATCCAACCAGCGATGTAAGGAAGCATTCTCCGGGAACAACTCTTTCATCACCTTGTCAGTTACATATATATCATTTGGATCGCCACTCAAGGCTACCCAACGGAAAGGTCCTTTGCCTTCACAGAACAACGGACGGATATATGCAGGTACAAATCCGGGGAAATCAAACGCATTCATAACACCGCGTTGATCCTTTGCTTGTCCGCGTAAGTTGTTTCCGTAATCAAAGGTGATGGCTCCGCGTTTTTGCAATTCAAGCATCAGCTTCACATGATGAGCCATGGTGTCTAATGATTTCTCAATATATTTTTCAGGCTCCGTTTTTCGCATTCTATCGGCCACTTCTTCTGCTATGCCTTCAGGATAATATCCGTTTAACGGATCGTGTGCTGAAGTTTGATCGGTAAGTAAATCAGGAGTGATATTGCGTTCAATTAAACGTTCCAAGAGATCAATCACATTGCAAACAACACCAATGGATAAACGTCTGCCTTCAGATTTAGCTTTTAAGGCCATGTCAATTGCCTGATCAATATCGCGGCTCATCACATCGAGGTAACGTGTTTCAATACGTTTTTTAATGCGCCATTCAACCACATCGGCTGCAAGGCATACACCATCACACATCGTAACGGCTAATGGTTGTGCTCCACCCATTCCGCCTAACCCTGCCGTAACGGAAAGAGTTCCTTTCAATGTTCCGCCAAAATGCTGACGTGCAGCTTCGGCAAATGTTTCATATGTTCCTTGTACAATTCCCTGTGAGCCTATGTAGATCCAGCTTCCCGCAGTCATCTGGCCATACATCATCAAACCTTTTTTATCCAACTCATGGAAGGTTTCCCAGTTGGCCCATTTCGGTACCAGCATGGAGTTTGAAATAATTACACGCGGTGCATCTTTATGTGTTGGCAAAATTCCAACCGGTTTACCACTTTGAATCAATAAGGTTTCATCGTCTTCGAGGTCCTGCAGCGCCTTTACAATCAGTTCAAAACTTTCCCAGTTACGGGCAGCTTTTCCGATACCACCATATACTACTAGATCTTCCGGTTTTTCGGCCACATCCGGATCCAGATTATTATGTAACATCCGCAAAGCGGCTTCTTGTACCCATCCCTTACAACTTAAAGTGTTGCCTGTTGCTGCGTGTAATTCTCTACGTGCCATTCTTATCAATAAATATAGGCCTCAAAAATAGGTGAAATCCCTGAACTTGAAAGCCGGAAAACAGTATTGTTCAAAAGGGTGAGAAAAAGCAATGAAACATATTCTATTGAAAACTAGCATTTTATCATATAAGCCGGTTTGACATCGCAAGATTTTCTATCTAAGTTCTTCTAAGCATATATACTAATCTTACAACTATGAACGCCATTCGATTAACAGTAGCCGCATCGGCTTTAGTACTCACTCTCTACTCGTGCAAGAAAGAAGATTCAACAACCGAAACTACAACTACCACTACCACAACATCTGGCAGTACCGATGTTCCGGCAGTATATGCTAAAATATATGGAGCTGCGAGTGTTACCCGTGATGGAAATTATATTGTAATCAAATCATTGGGTTTACCTGATCATAAATCCCCGTATTATAAAGGTACCCAATGGGAGTCGACCAAACATGAAGCATATAATGGAGGAGGTTCCTTTACACAAAACCCAAATGTAATTGTGCAGCAAAATTTAACCTTTCGCATTCCGGTAAATCCTGCTGAGGCATCTGTGAAGGCTTCCACACC
>JAZKGH010000268.1:0-6186 GCA_040386055.1 Bacteroidota bacterium | reverse complement strand
TTACCAGTTGTGGAGCCTGCCTGCAAAGTATGAGCGAGTTTGAGCTAAAGTTTAATAAGCCTATGCGAATCATTTTGCAAGGAGAAACCGGAAATATTTGGGTAGCCGAGAACCTGCGCACGTTTATGCCATTTATGTTTTGGGTGGATGAACTCACGAAATAAAGGCTCGATACTCGATTCCCGATGATTCGATATTTAGTTGGGATGTGTAATTAAGGAAAAATGAAAGTGGTCAGGTGGTTGAGCGGAGTCAAAACCACTTGATAGTTATGGAATCTGCAACCCGCAATAATCAACCCATAACTTACCTGTTTCCACCCCACCACCATTCATCGGCATCTTCAAATATATAAAGACCTCTGATGCCTAACCCAACAAATACAACCTGGGGATTGTGTTCATAGCCCACATTCATGATAACGCGTCCAAAGAGCGGAATAAAAATACCAGCACAAAAATTCGGTTCAATTCGGGTGCGATTAGGATTAATATTCCATTTAGGCTTATTGTTATCATTCGGATCCAGGTATTCAAAAAACTCACGGTAACGGGTAGCACCTGCTCCAAAATATAAAGGCACTTTTTTGGCAAGAGCCACTGTAAGACCTCCGCAAAAGGTCCAGGCAGTTGATTGCTCTGTATTTCCGGTAATGGGCCAACCGTTTTGTTTCACATTGTCGTAAAAATAATCCCCCCTTTCGCCATGATTGGGCATCATCAGGTTTTGGATACCGACCTTGTATGAAACAAAGAAGCCAAATTTTTTGTATACGGTGGTAGTTCCCCCGATCACAATATCTTTAGCGCCAAGCGGAATATTATACCCCAAAGCCGAGTAACTGGCAGGTTTAAGTTTATGGGTTTGTCTGATTTGATTAGTAGATTGATGTGTACTAATAGTTTTTGGCATAAGGGAATAAGCCAATTCCTGACCTTTCGCAACGGTCAATCCAAAGAGTGAAACAGAGAGTATAAGTACTTTCATAGTGTGTAGTTTAAGTGCAAACGAATATATAAATATCAGAAAGATAAAGAGGCTTTGGATTTTATAAAAAATAGTATCATCTTTGCCGCCCGCTGGTGTGGAGACCCAGGGATTAAAACATAAGAATTATATGTCAGTAAAAATCAGATTACAGCGTCATGGACGCAAACAAGCGCCTTATTATCACATTGTGGTGGCGGATTCACGTGCTCCGAGAGATGGTAAATTTATTGAGAACATTGGTTACTACAAACCGCAAACTGTTCCAGCTACTATCGAACTCGATGCCGACAAAGCTCTTTCATGGTTAGAAAAAGGTGCACAGCCTACAGATACTTGCCGTGCCATCCTTTCTTACAAAGGAGTACTTTACAAGCACCACTTAATGGCCGGTGTGCGCAAAGGAGTATTAACAGAAGAAGCGGCTTTGGCTAAATTCAACTCATGGTTGGAAGAAAAACAAAACAAAGTTGCTGCTCATGGTGATCGTCACCAACAATCAATCTCAGACGTAACTGCGGCTAAGATGGTTCAAGAGGCGAAAGTAAAAGAAGCAAGATTGCAAAAAATAGCTGAGAAACGCGCTGCTGTTGAAGCTGCTGCGAATCCTGTAGCTGAAGAAGTTGCAACTGAGGAAGAAGTGGTAACTGAAGAAGTAGCAACTGAAGAGGCTCCGGCCGTTGAAGAAGCAGCTCCTGTAGTTGAAGAGACTCCTGCAGCAGAAACAACTGAAACTACAGAAACAGCTGAATAATATTGTCTGATGAAATGAGCCATGAATAGGGCTTGTTCCTAACATGTATCTTCTAAAGCGAATTCAATGCCACTAAAAGACAATAAACAATCAGGCATTAAATCCATCGTGAGAAAAGATTTCATACAGGCCGGATCGGTTGATAAAACGCACGGAACCAAAGGTGAACTGCGTATTTCAATAACCACCGATAAATCCTTTAAAGAATGGGCTTTCCTTGAAATTCAGGGAAAGCCCGTTCCTTTTTATATCGAGTCGCTTCAAGCTACTTTCGATGATGGTGCATTGCTTAAATTGCGGGATATAGATTCGGTAGAGAAAGCTTCGAACTTTGTGGGCCGGAATCTGTTGGTACCAATTGGTAAACGCAAGAAAAGCGATCTGTATGTCGAAGATGACTTTACCGGATTTGCTCTGATAGATGAAAAATTGGGGGCCATAGGAGTTGTTGAGGAAATTGAAGAATATCCTAACCAATTGCTCATTCGGACCAATTATAACGGTCAGCAAGTGCTCATACCTGCTGTAGAAGCCTTTATTACAGAAGTGAATGAAGCCAAACAAACCATTTACCTCAATTTGCCGGATGGTTTGCTTGATATCTAGCAGAAGCAGGTAAATTTGACCCAATACCGTTCTATTAACTTAATCAACCTATCAACTCAATTAACCTAATCACCAAAACAACGTGCATATTGATATTCTCACCCTGTTTCCTGAAATGTTTGAGAGTCCGTTTGGGCACTCCATGATGAAACGTGCCCAGCAAAAAGGGCTGGTGGAGATTGATTGTGTGGATATTCGCAATTTTGCTACCAACAAACACAAATCAGTTGACGATTATCCGTTTGGTGGTGGTGCAGGACTGGTGATGATGATAGAACCCATCGATAAGTGCATTGAGAGTTTAAAAGAGCAACGCACGTATGATGAGGTGATATACTTGAGTCCTGATGGGGAAGTATTCGATCAGAAGATCGCCAATCAGCTTTCAACCAAACAAAACTTACTGTTTTTATGCGGACACTATAAAGGTGTGGATGAACGTGTGCGGGAAAATTTGATTACGCGCGAATTGTCAATTGGAAGTTTTGTGCTTACAGGTGGAGAATTAGCAGCAGCAACCATAGTGGATGCCATTGTGCGCTTGATTCCGGGTGTATTAAACGATGAACAGTCAGCCTTGAGTGATTCCTTTCAGGATGATTTGCTGAGCCCACCCGTGTATACGCGACCTGCAGAGTATAATGGATGGAAAGTGCCTGATATTTTACTGAGCGGTCATGCTGCCAAAATTGAAGAATGGCGTCACGAACAAAGCGTACAACGAACAAAAGAGCGCAGGCCTGATTTGCTGAAGTAGCGCGGCAGGCGGCAGCGGAGAAATTTGTCTACTTTTTTCGAAAATTATTTTTGTATTTAAATTTATAGTCCTATTTTCGCATCCCATTTAAGGAATTTGTTATGAACGCAGTAGACGCAATTAAACTTGTAGAGTCAGAATTTATCAATAAAACATTACCTACATTTATCGCTGGTGATACAGTAAATGTATACTATAAAATTCGTGAAGGTAATAAAGAGCGTATTCAGCAATACCAAGGTGTTGTGTTGCAACGCAGAAACACAGGTGTAAGCTCAACTTTCACCGTGCGTAAAATTTCCAATGGAGTAGGCGTAGAGCGTATTTTTCCTTTATTCAGCGCTAATATCGATAAAATCGAATTGATTAGCCGTGGTAAAGTCCGTAGAGCACGTTTGTTCTACTTACGTGATGCTAAAGGTAAAAAAGCAAAAGTTAAAGAAAGAAGAGGTTAATTTTTTTTTCATAGTTAAATTGCAAAATTGCCCTGTCAGCTCACAAGCCGATGGGGTTTTTTGTTTTTATTTCATTTCCATAACACAAATTCTCACAGTATTTTCGAATCCAATATATGAGTAACGAACTGCCTAAAACTTATTCGCCCCAAGCCATTGAAGAAAAATGGTACCAGTACTGGTTGAAAAACCGCTATTTCCATGCTACTCCCGATAATCGCGAGCCATTTACTGTTGTGATCCCCCCCCCCAATGTTACAGGGGTGTTGCACATGGGACATATGCTCAACAACACCATTCAGGATGTATTGATCAGACGTGCACGCATGCAAGGTAAAAATGCCTGCTGGGTACCTGGAACGGATCACGCGAGTATTGCAACCGAAGCCAAGGTTGTTCAGATGTTGCGCGAGCGTGGTATCAAAAAATCAGATTTGAGCCGTGAGGACTTTTTGAAGTATGCCTGGGAATGGAAGGAAAAATACGGAGGTATCATTCTTAAACAATTGGAAAAACTGGGGGCGAGCTGCGATTGGGATAGAACCCGTTTTACCATGGAAAAAAACCTGAGTGAAGCGGTAATTGAAGTGTTTATTGATCTGTATGAAAAAGGGTTAATCTACCGCGAATTACGCATGGTAAATTGGGATCCGCAAGGAAAAACAGCCCTGAGCGATGAAGAGGTAATTCACAAAGACGTTAATAGTAAGCTATATTATATCAAATATTATCTGGCCGAAAACTCGAAATCCGAATTTGTAACCATAGCGACAACAAGACCCGAAACTATTCTGGCCGATACCGCCATCTGCATCAACCCGAATGATGAGAGGTTTAAACATTTGATAGGTAAAAAAGTTAAAGTGCCGTTTATTAATCGTGAAATAGAGATTATTACCGATGACTATGTAACGATGGATTTTGGTACAGGCTGTTTAAAGGTTACTCCTGCACACGACAAGAATGATTATGATTTAGGTAAAAAACACAATCTGGAAGTGATTGATATTTTAACCGAAGAAGGTTTTTTGAACGAAAATGCTCAGGATGAACGCTATATTGGAAAAGACCGTTTTGCAGTACGTAAACAAATAGCGATTGACTTAGAAGAGGCCGGACATATTGCGAAAATTGAAGAATATAAAAATCAGGTTGGAACAAGCGAAAGAACGGGTGCTGTAATTGAGCCACGTTTGACATTGCAATGGTGGGTTGATATGTAAAAGTTCATTGCCAAAAATCCTCAGGTATTGGATGCGGTTATGAGCGATGAGATTAAGTTCCACCCGGCCAACATGAAGAATACCTACAAGCATTGGATTGATAATATTAAAGATTGGTGTATCAGTCGTCAGCTGTGGTGGGGACAACAAATTCCGGCATGGTATGATGAAGATGGAAACTATGTTGTTGCTAAAACGAAAGAAGAAGCTTTAGAGAAGTTTCAAATCCGAAATCCGAAATCTGAAATCCGAAATATTAAGCAGGATGAGGACGTTCTTGATACTTGGTTTAGCTCATGGTTATGGCCTATCAGTGTATTTGACGGATTCAAGCAAAAAGGAAATGAAGATATCAAGTACTTTTATCCGACCAACGATCTGGTAACGGCCCCGGAAATCATGTTTTTCTGGGTTGCACGTATGATTATGGCTGGATACGAGTGGATGGGAGAGAAGCCTTTCAGCAATGTTTATTACACAGGTATTGTACGTGATAAACAACGCAGAAAGATGAGTAAATCATTGGGGAATTCACCCGATCCGCTGGATTTGATTGCTCAGTATGGTGCAGATGGAGTAAGGATGGGAATGTTATTGTGTTCACCGGCAGGAAACGATATTTTGTTTGATGAATCACTTGTTGAACAGGGACGTAATTTTTCGAATAAAATTTGGAATGCCTTCCGTCTCGTAAAAGGATGGGAAGTAAAACCAGATGCGGAGTTCAGTGGGGAAATTTTAAAGAGTAATCAACTGAGTGCTGATTGGTTTAAGGGAAGGTTGAATAATGCATTAACAGAGATTGAATCTAAATATACAGACTACAAACTGAGTGAGGTATTGATGATGATATACAAGCTGATATGGGATGATTTCTGTGCCTGGTACCTGGAGATGATTAAACCTGAATTTGGTAAGCCCATCAACCAAACTACCTACAGCCAAACTATTCAGTACTTTGAGCAATTAATGAAAGTATTACATCCGTTTATGCCATTTGTAACCGAAGAGATATGGCAAAATATGGTTGAACGTAAAGATGGCGAATCTATTTGTATTGCATCATATCCGGTGGTATCAACAGTTAATGCAATTCAATTGGATAAAGCATTTGAAACGATTACCAGGATAAGAGAATTACGCAACTCAAAAGGATTAAGTCCGAAGGAAGCGTTTGCCATCGCCATCAAATCAACCGATCAGCAAACATATCAAACAGCTGATTTCTTAATTAAGAAATTGGCTAATGTAAGTGAACTGACATTTGTAAAGGAGAAGGTAGAAGGCACTACAGCCATTCAGGTTTCAACGGACGAAGTATATGTTCATCTTAATATCGAAATTGATGCTGAAGCAGAAAAGGAAAAGCTAAGCAAAGAGTTGGATTATCTTGAAGGGTTTTTG
>JAZKGH010000267.1:7499-18411 GCA_040386055.1 Bacteroidota bacterium | reverse complement strand
GGACATTCGAGATTTTTTTCTTGGTTATTTACGAGAGGAATGAAGCGTTTGGACAGATGGAAAACTCAAAAATAAGTATGTCCCCCCTGTTCGCGCGAACTTCCAAGTTCGTGCGAATTCAGAACGGCAAGCGATGAATAAACCAACATTTTGAAGAGAAGTAAAATGACATCTTCCGGCAGTTTCACTATCTTAGCTCAGCAACTAAAGGTTGCACATTCACAAATAATGAAAATACTCCTTGCCATCTTTGCAACTATTCATTTTTCAAATATCCGCCATAAAGTAGTTAGCTGCCATTTTAGGGCGACTGTGTGAACTTCAAACCTTGGTTCTTAAAAACCTATCTTTGACAACAACAAAAACGACACAATGAAAAAAGCATTCAAATTCATTTCTGTTGCAGTTCTCGGATTGACAGTTTACATTGTATTGGGTGCAAGTTGTATTCCTAAGACTTCAATATCCGTTGACGGTTTTCTTTTTGGCAGACCTTATCAAACATTCGTTGACAATGGACTTGCAAAACAAATGCTGACCGACCCTAAAAGTGATTTGGTTACAAAGTTATTTTCTGCCTATGCCGACAAACCACTTAACACAGCAACACTTTCAGAAATTGCTATAAACAATTCAATGGATGTGGCAACACTTTATTTTATGCAACGTGCTTATCAAGACAAGCAAAACAAGCAAGCACAAGACCTGTATCTGACTTACCTTGACCAACTTTCAGACAACAACTTCAAACAACAACTTTCACCGCTTGCCGACTTTTATGTGGCTTTTGTTCCAGGTTTAGACTACAACGACACAACGAACGGAGGCAACTTTGCACGCCAACGCAGGTTACTTGCAGCAAGCGGTATTCAAAACGAGTTAATACTTACTGACGATTGGGGATTGACTGACGACAACGCATTAACTGTTGCCAAACGGTTGATAGAACTTAGCAAGCAGCACGAAAAAATTATTGTGGTAAGTGCAAGCAAAGGCGGTTTAGAAACTGCTATTGCGTTGGGAAAAGTGTTAAAACCCGAAGAAA
This sequence comes from Bacteroidota bacterium, assembly GCA_040386055.1. Taxonomy (GTDB): domain Bacteria; phylum Bacteroidota; class Bacteroidia; order UKL13-3; family UKL13-3; genus UKL13-3. The sequence goes on along the minus strand of JAZKGH010000267.1, from coordinate 17,366 downwards.
CAAAATCAATCAAAGCATGGATTAGCGTTGGCGGTATTTTGAACGGTAGCCCTGTTGCAGACACTTATTTATGTTGGCCAAAATGTTGGATAGCCGAAATAGGACTAATGACAGTTGGTCAAAAAATAAGTCTGGTGCAAGATGTGAGTTACAAAAAAAGAGCCGCAGAGTTCACGGACTTCAATTTCCCCGACAACATTAAACGAGTTCATTTTGTAGGTGCACCACTTGCAACTCAAATTCACAAACGCATAAAAAGCAATTACTGCTCAATAAAAAAGTTTGGACCTAATGACGGTATTACTCCACTTATGGACGAAGTAAGCCAAAACGGAATTATAGTTTCGGAACTTGGCTTAGACCATTATTACAGTAGTCCGAGCATTGACAAGAAAACAATTGCCTTGGCTTTAGTTGTTGCTAAAATTCAAAACTAAATATGGAACAATCAAAAAATCATTGGGAGAAAATTTATTCTACCAAACAACCAAACGAAGTTAGCTGGACACAGGAAGTTCCTAAAACTTCACTTGACTTTATTCATGCTGCACACTTAGACAAGCAAGCCAACATTATAGACATTGGTGGTGGCGACAGTAAACTTGTTGACTACTTACTTGACGAGGGTTACGAAAACATTTCGGTGCTTGACATCAGTGAAGAAGCACTATCAAGAGCGAAAAAAAGACTTGGCGGTAAAGCCGCCAAGGTCAACTGGATTGTCAGCGACATCACTGAGTTCAATCCCTCTGCAACTTATGACTTTTGGCACGACCGAGCAGCATTTCACTTTTTGACAACCGAACCGCAAATCGTAAAATATCTTTCAACCGCCCGACAAGCAGTTAAAGAAAACGGTGTTGTAACTATTGGCACATTCAGCGACAATGGACCAAAAAAGTGTAGCGGACTTGATATTAAACAATACACAGAAGACGCTTTGACCGCTGAACTTGAAAACGGTTTTGAGAAAATTAAGTGCATTACCGAAGACCACACAACACCATTTGACACGACACAAAATTTTCTTTTTTGCAGCTTTAAACGACACAACAATTTCAATTGACAGAGAACAAAACGGCAGCTAACAAGGGGTTTGCGATAGCGTGGATTCCGTGCTTTGCAGACATATTTGTGCAAGGCGGAAGTTCAGTTCTCCGAATGAAGTTTAGTGCTAAAACTCCCAGCCATCGCCCCCCCCCGAAACGTTATGGGCAACCTTTCGAATCTCGTACTTAAAGAAGAATGGAAAATATAATCACGAAGAAAGTTATTTTAGACGATTTGGAAAAGCTGCAGAAAATAGGACGGCAGACTTTTGAAGATACGTTTTCAGAATCCAATTCTGAAGAGAATATGAGAAACTATTTAGAAGAAGGTTTTTCAACAGAAAAGTTGACAAAAGAGTTGAACGATAAAAACTCAGAATTCTATTTCGCGATTCTGAAGGATGAGGTAATAGGTTATCTGAAAATCAATTTTGGTGAATCCCAAACAGAATTGAAAGACAGCCAAGCGTTGGAAATTGAAAGGATTTATGTTTCTAAGGAATTTCACGGAAAAAGTGTAGGACAACTGCTTTATGATAAAGCGATTGAAATAGCAAACGAGAAAAACGCAGAATATGTTTGGTTAGGTGTTTGGGAAGAAAATCCGAGAGCAATTAGTTTTTACAAGAAAAATGGATTTGTGGAATTTGACAAACATATTTTCAAATTAGGAGACGATGAGCAAACAGATATAATGATGAAACTAAAATTGGGAAGCTAAGAAAGGCAGCCACTAACAGCGGTTTGGCAATAGCTGGTTTAGTTTTTCTAAGCCGGAAATTGCTAAGTTGAAAAATTGTTATCTTTAGTAACGAATACAAGACAAAAAAATGAACATAGACAATATGCCTACCGTTAACACACGGCTTGCGCTATTGCCGTTAACGTGCTAAATGAAGTTTATTTTTACGCATAAACCTTTATCTTGGTTGACAGATTACACTACGCAACCGGCAACAGCGCAAAACGCAGAAACGTTGGTGGCAAGTGTAACAAACGACAGTAACAACAAAACAATGAAAGACCTACTATTTGACTTTATAGCAAAATACGTTTCCCTAACAGAAGAAGAGAAGAACGCAATTGTTTCTCTGGACATATTTCACTCGGTAAAAAAAGGAACAACTTTACTCAAAGAAGGGCAACAATCGAAAGAAAGCTACTTTGTTTTAAAAGGCTGTATCCGCACCTATTATGTTATAGATGAGGAAGAAAAAACTACTGCTTTCTACACCGAAATGGAAGCTTTAACTCCCCCTTGTGTAATAAGCCAAACTCCGTCCGAGTATTATGTAAGTTGTATTGAAGATTCGATATTGTTAGTTTCAAACTCTGATATGGAAGCAGAGATAAACGGTAAATTTCCAAAGTTTGACAAAATGTGCAAAATAATGGCGGAAGAATTGTTAGCCAAAGAACGAATGGACTTTGACGAGTTTAAGACTTCTTCACCTGAACAACGATACCAGAACTTACTGCAAAAAAGACCCGACCTTATTCAGCGTGTTCCACAACACCAGTTAGCGAGCTATTTAGGTATCAAACCTCAATCCTTAAGCCGGCTAAGATCCAGAATTCTTGAAAAAAAGAGCTAAAGCGTATTTCTTAAATGAGTATCGGGATATTGTGAAGTATACAGTGTAAAAGGTCTTCGGTACTATTATTTCCCGCAGATCTCGCAGATGACGCAGAAAAAAATCAGCGGAATCTGCGTCCCGATAGCTATCGGGAGCGGGAAACCATTAACTCGCGTCATTATCAGTTGACATCTTCCCAATAGTCAGTATTTCTTAACTTAAGTGAACGAGTTCTTGTATGTCGCCAATCTACTTTTGCAGCATCAACTAAAAAGATATGCAAAAGAAAATTTTATGGATCGGATTTGCCTTAGTGTTGGCAGGCACTCTACAGGTTAAAGCTCAACATGCCAAACAAGACAGTACTTATAAAAAGTATTTTATAGGCAGTACATTATTGATGCTGGGAAATTTTATTCCTAATGACCCAAATGCACCTGATTTTATCCAATTAAATGTTGGATACAGGATAACACCTAAAGATGTTGTTTTCTTAGAATTTAAAACATCGAAGTTTAACTGGCCATTAGGTATGCCCTGGGGAGAAATAGTTGACGAACAGCGAACGCAATACAATTTTCCCGGATATGTACGCCAATACATAATTGGAGTAGCCTATAATCGTTTTTGGTGGAAGGGATTGTATACAGGGGTTCATGCAATGAATGCTTTTCAAACATATAGAAATGAGGATAAAACAAAGATTACAAACGGATATACATTATTCATGACCTACCGTTTGGGTTACCAGTTTAAGTTTTTCAAAAACCGTTTTTTCATAGAACCATCTATTGGGTTGACTCATTGGCCAGTAAAAACCAATACCCCCCAAGCTTTTAAATCAGAAGAAAATAAATGGCCCGGCTACTTTGGGTATGAACCCGGCCTTCATTTTGGGTTTAACTTTTAAACTCTTTACCGGGAAATTAACCGGATACGTTTCAACATAATCCCCCCATAGAGAACTAAAGTTAATTGTAGGATATTCCTATTGAATGATTAAAGAAATATTTAATCTCGTCCCGATAGCTATCGGGATCGAAATAAATTCAAAGGTTCAAATTCAAATAGGGAAAAATGTAATGCTAAAGGCTACATTATACTTTTGATATTTCTTTTTTATGATTTCATTTTTATTTCGAAATTCGAAATTGAATATTTCTCTCTGACCGGTTTACATACGTTTTAATATGAAACCGCAGCGAACGCAACGATTTACGCTGCGAACGCTGCGGTCTTTCGCTGTGAGCTTTGCGGTTAAAACAAGGTTGACTCTAAACGGATAGTCAATTAAAATGAGAACATTTTGCTGATAAGGTTATAGTTTTGTTATATAATCCGGCACAGATTATATCTTGGACATTAATGGAAATAAACACACTAAAATATGCTGACAGAAATAAATCCTAAGTTACCCATGCGGGACAAAGCAGTAACGAAAGACTATTACGTGAACAAATTAGGATTTCAACTTTGGGGTGACAACGACTTTGATGGTTACTTAATGGTTCATAAAGACAACATTCAAATTCATTTTTTTGAGTTTAAAGACCTTAACCCAAAACAAAACTATGGACAAGTTTATATCAGGACAAACAACATTGATAAACTTTACCAAACACTTTTGGAAAACAAAATTTCAATTCACCCGAACGGACATTTAGAAACAAAACCCTGGGGGCAAAGGGAATTTGCTTTGCTCGACCCAGACAATAACTTATTGACTTTTGGAGAGAGTATAAAATGAAAATATATTTTGTTGAGCAGAAAAATCAAGAGTTACCTTTCTTTTCTTAACTTAAGTGAACGAGATTAGGTAATTCCTGAATCTACCTTTGCATTATCGTTTAACATCTGATAATTTTGATATGCAAAAGAAAATTTTATTGTTCACTTTGTCCTTAATAATAACGGGCACTCTACAAGTTAAGGCACAGTATGGCAAACAAGACAGTACTTACAAACGTTGGTTTGTTGGGAGTACTTTGTTTGTAGTAGGTAATTTAGCTCCCGTAAATCCACCCGGCTTCGCTCAAGTCAATTTAGGTTATCGGATTACAGGAAAAGATGTAATTTCAATTGAACTAATAACCTGGAAACATGCCTGGCCTCTTGGTATTAACCCATTTTATAATAAAGCATACGGAACACCTGAAGAGAAATTTCCTGGTTATATAAGAGAATATGGAATTGGCCTGGCTTATCAAAGGTATCTTTGGAAAGGTCTTTACGTAGCAGTACATGCAACACCTATGTGGCAAACATTTAGGAATGAAAACGGTGATAAAGCGGGTAATGGTTTCATTATATTCAACACTAATCGAATTGGCTATCACATTAAACTCTTGAAGGATAGGTTTTTTATAGAACCTTCTCTGGGTATAGCTGGTCGTGCTTTTTACACGAAAATGCCCGATGGATTTAAAGAAAAGGATGACAAGTGGCCAAAATACACGCCTGAACCAGGGCTTCATTTTGGGTTTAATTTTTAGTTGATAATAAGAATGTTGTAAAAGTTCTTTCAATAGAGAGCTAAGGTTAATCATAGCATATTCTTATTGAATAATTAACGAATATCTAATCTCGAAATTCGAAATAATATTTAATATCTAAATTCCCCGCTGTTTGAAGTTTGCAACTTCAAATAGTCTGTGACTTGCCGCATTAGCAAGTTGCCTGCGTTGACACTATTTGACGACAGTTTATGACAAAAACCCGTAAAAATCTGCAATACAACCAATAATTGTCAGAAAACAACTGAATGTAGCCTATTTACAACTGTAAGTAGGCCGCTTTATTTGCATTGGGGTTAGGTCACAAAATAACTTTGTAGCATCAAAAAACATAAACAGTATGATGCTAAATCCAAACCCAATTGGCAATAAAATTGCCTTATCAGAAAAAAATGAAAATCTATCACTTAGTCAGTCTGCCTGGACTGGCATGGTACCCATTGACGATACAGCCCTGGCTGTAACCGACACCGGTGGTCCCGGTATTCCCATAATCTATCTTAATGGTCAATTTGCCACGCAAGGGTATTGGCGGAAAGTAATTGCTGAACTCGGTTCTGAATTTAGACATATTACTTTTGATGAACGGGCCCGAGGCAAAAAATCGAAGGAATCGGCCGACTATTCCTTCGAAACCTGTGTTAAGGATGTTGATGCTATTCTTGCCGCAAGAGGTGTAAAGCAGGCTTTGGTAGTGGGTTGGTCGTATGGAGCGTTCCTGGCCGCACACTGGGCATGCCGCAATCCCGACCGGTGTTTAGGAGCAATTCTAATTGACGGTGCCCAACCTTACAACTGGATGACAGAAGAAATAGCAAAACGAATAAGAAAACTTTTTAAACGATTGAACCTGTTGATGGGGCTATTGCGTCCAACGGGATTGACACCCCGAATGAGTGCCTCCCAGATGGCAGAAATTAATATCGAGCTGGGTTGGTTAGCCAGTGTATCCGAATTGGGCCCCATTATGGATAAAATTACCGTCCCTGCAAGATATGTACTTGCATCAGGAAGATCCTTCGGAAGTAAGGGTGATGAGCAGGAACGGATTCGAACAGGTGTTAATGCAGTGATCCAACGTAATTCGAACATTAAAATTAGTGCAAAGGTTCCCAGCAATCATGGTTCTATCTTAAAAAAAGACTTCTATGCCGTGGCAGAAAGTATTCGGGAAGTGGCTAAATTGAAAATAAACCATTACGAAACCAATTAAATAAGCCAATACCAAAAATTAACTAATAACAACTGATTGCAAAGTACTAACAACCGTAAGTAGGCGACTTGTTTGCATTACGTTTATGGGAGAAAATAACTTTAGCATCAAAAAAAACATAAAAACATGAAGCTACATTCAAAATCAATCGGCAATAAAATTGCCGAAGCAAGAAAGAAAATTAATCTTTCACAAGCAGAACTTGCACAGCAGGTATCCATCAGTGCACAGGCAGTAGGCAAATGGGAACGAGGAGAGTCTATGCCAGACATCACGACCTTAAACCAGCTTGCAGAAATTTTCGGAGTTGACCTTAACTATTTTTCTGATAGCTTTCAGACGAATGAAGTTGACACACCAAATCATGAGAAATTTGACAAGCAAACGTTAGAAGGTCCAACACCGAAACAAAGGAAAAAATCCGACTGGAATTGGGATATGTCTCAGGGAAACTGGATTGACGCTGACTTTTCAGGTTTAAAAAATCTGAAAGAAAAATTTAGTTCATCCAATATGAAAAACTGCAAATTTAAAAACGCTGATTTGTCGGGGCTTATTCTTGGAAAAAACAATATTGAATTGTGTGATTTTTCATCCTCTGACATCAGAGACAGCAAAATACAATCTTCAAACCTTTTAAATAATCAGTTTAATCATTGCTCCTTTATAGATGCTGAGTTTTTGAAAAATAATATTGGGAAATGTAATTTTTCTGATGCCGATTTTTCCGGTGCTGAGTTTCTTGATGGATACTTTGAAAGTAATATTGTTTCTAATGCCGTATGGAAATTTACCTCATTTAAAGACACAGGCATAAGTGACGTTATATTTGAAGGAACCATTGAGGATTGTCATTTTGAAAATTGTGCATTTTATGGTGTTAAATTTCAAAACGCTACTATTTTAAATACCTTTTTTAAGTATAACAGAAAATTTAAAAAAGTTCAATTTACTAACTGCAGCGTGGACAAAATGACTTATGCTTTTTTGAAAAACAACGAAGCAGATTTGACCGGCATTATTTTATTAGATTGACGCAAAAACAATGCCCACTGTTTGAAATACACCTTCACAGAGCCGAGGAAATATTTTATCTCGTCACGATAGCTATCGGGACGAGATAAAATATTTCTCTTCGCTAGAATCCGCTGTTTGAAGTTTGCAACTTTAAACATTGTACATAAGCAAGTCTGTGACTTGCCAACGTTTGTATCTGTTACGTTACAGACTTCACAAAACGAAGAGTATCCGCCATTCCCCAATCCAACATCTCGCATCCTGTTAATCATACCGGAGGTCTACTTCTCCCGCTGTTAGCGGGGGTATTTTACTCCGCATTCGGTATACCTACCATTGGGTATTTTATACTAATAACATTTAAATCATGTTGGCAAAGTTATCTTTGGTTAAGCCTATTCCTATCCGCTGCAACTACTCATTTTAATGGAAAGGCTGGCGCTACTTTATGGCGCGTATATACCAACCCGTAATTTATGATACTAATACAATTCAACTATATCCATAAACTAATAATGTAACTATGATAACATCTATTAAAGCATCTTTTAAAGCCGGTAACGGGAAGTATTTATCCGTTGCCCGGGGCACCGGTCTGCTTCAGGCAACAAGTGATACATTGGGTGACACAGAAAAATTTCAAATAACTTATCATGGAGGGAATATAATTACGATTATAGCATCATCTAATGGTAATTATGTTTCTAATCAACAAAATGGAGCTGCTCCGCTTGCCGCTGTCATGGCATCAGTAACTGAAACTGAAAAATTTGTAATGTGTGAGTGGGGTAAGGATGATAAAATAGTGCTATTGGCATCTAACCAAAAATATATTCAACTTGTTCAATCATCAAATGTATTACAAGCTTTAACTATAACAGATAACCTCTCAGATTCTAATACCTTTAAGGTTGTGCCATTGGATCAAAATGGTGTTCCCGTTACATTTACTCATAACCGCATTGCAACGGCTGGTGTAGCGGAATCATTCAGGCTTAATACAGTAGAAAACCCAACGGTGTATACCGTATGTTTCACCGGTACGGGTTGCACCAGGGATGAGGGAGAAGTTACCCGGCCTGATAGTAATAAAAACATATATTGCCCTAAAACCGGGTATATACCTGTTAGAATTCACAAAGAAATTTCGGGTAGCCTGACTGCAGTAACACCAAGTGTAACGATAAGGGGAGCAGGTGAGAATGACTGGGCCGTTCCCAGAAATAACAGTGAACCCCTTCAACTTAACGGTCCGCTCAACGCAAACTCCTACCTGCTTGATGATGCTAAAAAGTACTCAGGTGGGGATCAATATTCTACTAAAGCTCAAATGGATGGATTGTCAGGTGCTGCGCTCGCATTGCATGCTGCAAATTTAGCTGCTTCAAGCGGCAAGCAACAGTATAATTTTATCGGGCACAGTCGTGGTGGTATGGAATGTATTATGGCTGCATGGTTTATTTTTCTTTACGGACCCGATAATGTTAAAAATATTCCAATAAATATTTTCGCCATTGATCCTGTTCCCGGTCCCGGAGAATGGTACGGGATATTTACCCAATTACCTCCCAATGTGGTAAATTATGTTGGAGTTTACGCCTGGGATATGTGTAAACAGCCCCTAGATAAACCTTATATGGCTTTAGTACCAAGACCTAATGGCCCGATGACAGGAAAAGGCAACAGCTTTACACCGTATGTTGCCTATTTCCCCTGGAATCAGTGGAAATCTGAAGCCGATAATTCACAGCTCACTGACCCTTTGGAAAAAGGTACTGCCCCTCAACCTCAAAAATATGAGCTATATGCTTGTAGAGGAAGACACAGTACTGTAGCAGGAAATTCCACATCCGACAGCGGATATGTTGCAGCTAATGTGAGTGAGACTGTTGCACCGGTACCTGAGTTAATTTATAAAATGGCAAGAGGCTATCTTACCAAATGGGGAACAGTTTTTCCTACTTCCAGTGCAGTACAAGATCGGGTTCTGGATTTAAGACAACGAATAAATACAATTCACCGGGAATTTGATACAATGGGTGGTGGAGAAACCAGGACAAGTGCGCTAACGCTCAGACCATATGTCAGGAGAGTATCATCAATATCCGGCTCAAATCCATTTGGTAGTTATTATTGGGATAATGCAGCAGGAGATCCACCCTACAAAATGGCTTATCCTGTAACCTCGGAGCGTACTGATACCGGATGGGTTAAGTGGAAGTTTTTGTAACTAAAAATTAATAACCAACACATTTAAAATTGAACAACTACTATGGATATTTTTGAAAACCAAAAAAAAGTCAGACTCTGTAATAACCGCTATAGTTATATCGGCTATAATGGCGATAACGACTATTTAACTGCGAACAGTACTGACAGTGATGTCCAATTTGTTGATAACAACAGAGGAGATGAAAATAATTCCTGGTGGGATATACATCCTGTTTCACCGGGTAATCCGGATCAGGGATACAAGCTATCCAACCAAGGGTATTATA
>JAZKGH010000267.1:0-7489 GCA_040386055.1 Bacteroidota bacterium | reverse complement strand
TTTCTAACGAAATAGTGTTTGTGCGGGGAAGAGGTTATGCATCCAAGGTTACAACTATTGAAAACCAGGCAGCCATTTTTTTAGTTACATATGTAAATACCACAGCTTTAAAATATCGATTATTTGCCATAGTTCCCAATTGTGATTTCGGGGTAAATACTATGGGAGGAATGGGCTCAATTTACAAAGTTCCCCCGGGAAGAATGGGTCAATTTCTTCCAAATTTCTCCTATGAGAACCACTTAGAACCCATTCGCTATATTGATAGGGTGCAACAGGCTGTGGGTAGCTACTTTAATCACCTTAGCGGAAATGCTTATCTAAGAATATTAGATACACCACATGTTTGGGGTATGCCTTTTGGTAAAGAAATTATGCCACAGGCAGTGATTCGCCAGGCAGAATTTGAACGAGCCATTGTAGAGATTATTCAAAAAACAAAATACCGTTGCGATGTATCATCATTAAATAGTCCGGATCCTGATTGGGCAAAAGCTATACTGGGAGCCATCGATACTTGCCTGACAGCTCGAATGGGTCGAACCCAACCTGTACAATTCAGATTTTTGTTTGGTATCACTCCTACAGGTATTTTTGGAAACCCGGCAAATTACGTTGATTTTCAGGCCGCTCTCATTCGTTTGCATAGAGAGCGTTCGAGTTCTTGGGAGGTTATGCCTGAAATATGGATGGGTAAATTTTCCCGTTTAGCCGGAGGGATTTTAACAGCTATTCAGCTACAGGTTTTCGGAACTGCGGTAATCGGATCTGACGATACTAAAATGACCTGGAATCATACAAAAGTTATTAGTGTAGATGGAACGGAAGCATTAGTGGGAGGACATAATTTGAATATGGATTTATTCAGAAGCTATCCACCTGTTCATGATGTTTCCTTAGTAGTACATGGAGCAGCAGCATACGGTTCTCAACTATTCTTAAATCAAATGTGGAGTTGCACTACAGAATTGTTGACTAAAGAATTTTTGAATACAAACAATTTAACCTGGATCAATAGAGACCGTGATACAACCATGCCGGGTGATCCATTAACACAACCAGTGGCAATTTCGTATATGCAGAGCAAACAAAATGCTTTGATTGCTCTGCATAGGTCGGGTAAACAAACGGGTACTGATCCTGTTTATCCCACTGGTGAACAACCCATTCCGACAGGTATTAAAGATCAAGATATACAAACACTTACCGATTTAAATTTAACGGTGTTTAATGATCGTATAGTTTACAACACCTATCAAGGGTTTTCAGAATATAAGTTGGCTTCCCGCATGCTCACTTTAGGCAAATATTGGAATGGTCCGGCACAAACAACAGATTTTAAAAAAGCTTCTGAGGTGATGAAAAAAACACTCATAATGGGTGCAAGAAACATCATCCGGATGTCTCAAATGGATTTAGTAAGTGCCTGGAAAAAAAATTGGTCGGACCACATGGTATGTCAATGGCTTATACAGGCTTTGCTTTCAAATCCTAATTTACAGGTTCAGTTTGTTGTTTCACCTTTAGATGCCGGTGCCGGTGCTGAAGGAGACCAATATTCGTTTGGTTCAGGTGCATCCCGGACATTTGATTTATTAAAGTATTACATGACCCATGATGTGAATACGGACGCTTTATTAGACGATAGTAATGGAGCTCGGGCCAAAGCATTAACAAGACTGCGTGTGGCTCCATTGTATTATACAGATCGGGTTCCAGCCGGAAGTACCAAAGAAGGTGATACCTATAAGTGGCCGAATTTAAGTGAAGAAGGAAAAACAGCTACTTTAAAACAACCACCACTATCTCAGCAACCACCCGTTCGTGGAGTTATCGGCAGTGCAGCAATGTCTGTTATTAACGCAAGTGGCTATATTTATGACAAGGTTCCGTCTGCTCCGGGAAATCATGCAAAAATCATGATTGTTGATGATCAGGTGTATGTTATCGGATCTGATAACCTGTATCCAGGTTTCCTTTCTGAAATTGATCATATGGTTGAAGGTTCTGATTCAGTTAATGAATTGATAAACTCTTATTGGAATCCGTTGTGGAAATACTCTGGTCCTCATAGTATTTCAGGAGGCTAAACAAGAATAGTGAAAGAAACACTACCAGTAACAGCAGATTGCAATAGGCAGTCTGTTGTTTGACGCATACAACTTCAAACAGTGTACACAAACAAGTCTGAGCGGAGACATGTACACGTATTCGACATACCATATCCGACATCTTGCATCCTGTTTATCATACCGGAAGTCTTACTTCTCCCGCTGTTAGCGGGACAGTATGACATACCTCCTATTCAACATCCGGTATCCGGCATCTGGTATCCAGTATCCTCCAAAGCTGATAAACAAAAAAAGGCATCCGTCAGTTGACGGATGCCTTTTACAATATACTAAGGTTGTTAGATTAGTTTGACGATTGATTTTTAGAAGCCATCAACATATCATACTCTTCCTGTGAACCTACGATCAGTTTTTCGTACTCACGAATACCTGTACCTGCTGGGATTAAGTGACCAACGATTACGTTTTCTTTCAAACCTAACATATGATCTACTTTACCTGAGATGGCAGCTTCGTTCAATACTTTGGTTGTTTCCTGGAACGATGCAGCACTCATGAAACTATGTGTACCCAAAGATGCTTTGGTAATACCCATAATTACTTGCGCAGCAGTGGCCGGTTGTGCATCACGAACTTCAACAAGTTTCATCGCTTTACGCTTCAACATTGAGTTTTCGTCACGTAATTTACGTACGCTCACAATCTGTCCCGGTTTTAAGTTTGCCGATTCTCCTGCATCAACTACAACTTTCTTATCATAGATCCAGTCGTTGGTTAATTTGAAGTTCCACTTATCTGCATTTTCTCCTTCAAGGAATAATGTATCACCCGGATCTTCCACATTCAGTTTTTGCATCATCTGACGCACGATAACTTCAATGTGTTTATCGTTGATTTTTACCCCCTGCAAACGGTATACTTCTTGAATACCATTGGTGATGTAACGTTGTACAGCCAACGGACCTTCAATACGAAGAATATCCTGTGGAGAGATAGAACCATCTGAAAGTGATGAACCTGCTTTTACGAAATCATTTTCCTGAACAAGGATATGTTTCGACAATGGAACCATGTATTTCTTTTGATCACCATCACGTGAAGTAATCAGGATTTCACGGTTACCACGTTTGATACCACCAAATGTAACAACACCATCAATCTCGGTTACAACCGCAGGGTTTGAAGGATTACGCGCTTCGAATAACTCGGTAACACGTGGTAAACCTCCCGTGATATCTCTCGTTTTACCGATCACACGTGGAATCTTAACCAAAATCTCACCAGCATTCATTTGAGCACCTTCTTCTACGATAATGTGTGCACCTACCGGAATATTGTATTCTTTAATAGTAGCACCTTTTTTATCGGCAACGATGATCGAAGGAATTTTGGTTTTATCTTTTGATTCGATAATTACTTTTTCCTTGTGACCAGTTTGCTCATCACTTTCTTCTTTAAAGGTGATGTTTTCGATGATGTTCTCAAACTGCACTTTACCTGCAAATTCTGAAAGGATTACGGCATTGTATGGATCCCATGTACATACACGATCTCCTTTTTCCAATTTCTGTCCGTTTTTCACAAACAAATGCGCTCCGTAAGGAATGTTCAATGTGATGATGGTATTACCGGTTTTCTCATCGATAATACGAATCTCACCCTGACGACCGATTACGGTATCCACTTTTCCTTCTTCAACAGTATCCAATACTACAGTTTTGATCTCTTCAAACTCAACCTTACCAGCGAACTTAGCGTTCATTTGGCTTTCAGATGCGATGTTTGAAGCGGTACCTCCCACGTGGAAAGTACGGAGTGTTAACTGTGTACCCGGCTCACCAATTGATTGTGCTGCAATAACACCAACAGCTTCACCACGCTGAGCCATACGACCCGAAGCAAGGTTACGTCCGTAGCATTTTGCGCAACATCCGATTTGTGTTTCGCACGTAAGTACCGAGCGAATTTCAACATTTTCAATTGGAGATGCATCAATTTTTGTAGCAATCTCTTCGGTGATTTCGTCACCCGATTTGCAATATAATTCTCCGTTCAACGGATCATATACATCATGCAAACTGGTACGACCTAAGATACGCTCGTATAATGTTTCTACGATCTCTTCATTGTCTTTCAACGCTGCAGTAGGAATACCACGTAATGTTCCGCAATCCGGTTCGTTTACTACAACGTCCTGAGCTACGTCATGCAACCTACGTGTTAGGTAACCCGCATCCGCAGTTTTCAAAGCCGTATCCGCCAAACCTTTACGCGCACCGTGGGTAGAAATAAAGTATTCAATAACTGAAAGACCTTCTTTAAAGTTCGATAAGATCGGATTCTCGATGATCTCCCCTGTTCCACCACTGGTGTTTTTCTGAGGTTTTGCCATCAATCCACGCATACCGCCCAACTGGCGAATTTGCTCTTTCGAACCACGCGCTCCTGAATCCAACATCATATAAACAGGGTTGAATCCTTGTTGGTCTTCTTTCAATTGTTTTAATACGGTATCAGCCAAACGAGAGTTTACACGCGTCCAGATATCGATTACCTGGTTGTAACGCTCATTGTTGGTGATGAAACCGTTGTTATAATTACTCCAGATATCATCAACTTCAGCCATTGCAGATTTTACAAACTGCTCTTTTTCGGCCGGAATACTTACGTATGATAAGTTAAATGATAAACCTCCCTTGAATGCAAAGTGGTATCCTAAGTCTTTGATATCATCAAGGAACTTAGCACATTTATCCATTCCGCAATCTTTGATAATCGCACCAATGATATCGCGTAAACTTTTCTTGGTTAATGACTCATTAACGTAACCATAATCCAAAGGAACAACCTGATTGAACAGGATACGACCAGTTGTGGTTTCGATGAGTTTGTTTACCAATACTCCGTTTTCTTTTACATTAGCTTTTACTCTTACGTGAGCATGTAAGTCAACTTTCTTTTCGTTGAAAGCAATGATTGCTTCTTCTGCAGAATAGAATGTTAAACCTTCACCTTTAATAGGGAACTCAGGAGTGTTTTTACGTCCTTTAGTGATGTAGTACAATCCCAAAACCATGTCCTGAGAAGGAACCGCGATAGGCGCTCCGTTTGCAGGGTTCAAGATATTGTGAGAAGCCAACATCAACATTTGGGCTTCCAAAATTGCTGCGTTTCCAAGTGGAACGTGCACAGCCATCTGGTCACCGTCAAAATCCGCATTAAATCCTGTACATACCAAAGGATGCAACTGGATAGCTTTACCTTCAACCAATTTAGGTTGGAAAGCCTGAATACCCAATCTATGGAGTGTAGGAGCACGGTTAAGCAATACAGGATGTCCTTTCAAGATGTTCTCAAGAATATCCCAGATTACCGACTCTTTACGATCAACTAATTTCTTAGCTGATTTTACCGTTTTCACGATACCACGTTCTAATAATTTACGGATAATAAATGGCTTGAATAACTCAGCCGCCATGTTTTTAGGAATACCGCATTCGTGTAATTTCAGTTGAGGTCCAACCACAATTACCGAACGACCTGAGTAATCCACACGTTTACCCAATAAGTTTTGACGGAAACGACCTTGTTTACCTTTAAGCATATCACTTAATGATTTCAACGGACGATTACCTTCAGTTTTTACCGCGCTTACACGTCTGGTATTATCGAATAATGAATCTACAGCCTCTTGTAACATACGTTTTTCGTTACGTAAGATTACTTCAGGAGCTTTGATTTCCATCAAACGTTTCAAACGGTTGTTACGGATAATAACACGTCTGTACAAGTCATTCAAATCTGACGTTGCAAAACGACCACCTTCCAATGGAACGAGTGGACGCAACTCAGGAGGAATAACAGGTAATATTTTTACCACCATCCATTCAGGACGGTTGTCGCCATGAATTTGAGATGCACGGAAACCTTCGATTACTTTCAAACGTTTCAACGCTTCTGTTTTACGTTGTTGTGAAGTTTCAGTATTCGCTTTCACACGTAAATCAAAACTTAACGTATCAAGGTCGATGCGTGACAATAAGAACCACAACGCTTCACCACCCATTTTAGCGATGAATTTATTTGGATCCTGATCATCCAGATGCTGGTTGTCTTTTGGCAATGAATCCAAAATATCCAAATATTCTTCCTCAGTGATGAGGTCAAATTTTTGAACACCATCTGTTGCTTTCAAACCCGGTTGACATACTACATAACGTTCGTAGTAAATAACCATATCCAGTTTCTTAGTTGGGATACCCAATAAGTAACCGATTTTGTTTGGCAATGAACGGAAATACCAGATATGGGCTACAGGCACAACAAGGTTGATGTGTCCGATACGCTCACGTCTTACTTTTTTCTCAGTTACCTCAACACCGCAACGATCGCACACGATACCTTTGTAGCGAATACGTTTGTACTTACCGCAATGGCACTCGTAATCTTTTATAGGTCCAAAAATCCTTTCGCAAAACAAACCACCCATCTCCGGTTTAAAAGAGCGGTAGTTGATTGTTTCAGGTTTGGTTACTTCACCAAAAGACTTTGTCAGGATCGATTCCGGAGAAGACAATCCGATTCTGATTTTGGTAAAGTTGCTTTTAATTTTTTGATCTTTTTTTAATGACATATGGTTGTCGTTATTTCTTTAAATGTTGTTGAGTAAAATGAATAAAAGAGATTGCACAACTTATGTTATGCAATCCCTATTCAATATGTTTACTCAAGTGTTAAATCAAGACCCAATCCTCTTAACTCATGAACCAATACATTGAATGATTCAGGAATACCTGGTTGTGGTAAGTTATCACCTTTTACGATAGCCTCATAGGTTTTCGCTCTTCCGATGATATCATCCGACTTAATGGTAAGGATTTCCTGCAAGATATTGGCTGCACCAAATGCTTCGAGTGCCCAAACCTCCATCTCACCAAAACGCTGACCTCCGAATTGAGCTTTACCACCCAATGGTTGTTGCGTAATTAATGAATATGGTCCGATTGAACGCGCGTGCATCTTATCATCCACCATGTGACCCAGTTTCAGCATGTAAATCACACCTACTGTTGTCGGTTGGTGGAAACGGTCACCTGATAATCCATCGTATAAGTAAGTTTTACCATACTCAGGAATTCCGGCTTTGCGACAGTATTCCAACATTTGTTCTTCAGTTGCACCATCAAAAATCGGAGTTGCAAATTTAACGCCCAATTCAACAGCTGCCCATCCCATAACGGTTTCGTAAATCTGACCCAAGTTCATACGTGAAGGTACACCCAGTGGATTCAATACGATATCAACCGGTCTTCCGTCTTCCTGGAATGGTAGATCCTCTTCGCGAACGATACGTGCAACAATACCTTTGTTACCGTGACGACCCGCCATCTTATCTCCCACTTTCAGCTTACGTTTGT
>JAZKGH010000266.1:0-6153 GCA_040386055.1 Bacteroidota bacterium | reverse complement strand
AACATCATTGGAAAACACTTCTGCAGGCAAGGGCAATCGAAAACCAAAGTTATGTAGTAGCAGTGAACAGATCGGGTGTAGATGGAAATGATATTGCTTATAGCGGCTACAGCGGGTTGATTTCACCCAAAGGTGAGTGGATAACAGAGCTGGCACACGATTCGTTTGTGCAAAACGTTACCTTATCGAAACAAGAGGTAACAGATTGGCGAACAAGCTTTCCTGCCTGGCAGGATGCAGATGACTTCAGATTAATATAATTTTAACAAAATTTTTGCAACTTTACCGAGTAGGTTCGCATCCGTGTTATTAGTTATTAGTTATTAGTTATTAGTTATTAGTTATTAGTTATTGGGTGTTGATGATTGAAATATAAAATATGGGAAATACGAAAATGAAATTTATAGGAGTATTGATTTGTGTGGGAGTATTGGCGATGAATGCCATGGGGCAGTCGGGTAACAGAAAAAATACAGGGGGGGTAATTTGGTTTGCAATAGATAAGTTTAATTTCGGAGAGGTGAAAGAAGAGGGCGGAAGTGTTTCGCATCGGTTTACTTTTAAGAATGCCGGTAAGGGCCCTCTGCGTATAGTAAACGTTCTCACCACTTGCGGTTGCACCACATCTGATTGGACACAAACGGCAATCAATCCGGGTGATTCAGGATATATAACAGCAACCTTTGATCCCAAAAACAGACCCGGCCGTTTTTCGCGTACGCTTACGATTATCACCAACGGTATTCCTGAGAGTGCAGTGTTAACACTTGAAGGATCGGTTGGATCTGCCAACAGGGAAATGCTTAAGATGTTTCCGCATGAACAAGGCAATTTGCGTTTCTCAACCAATGAGTTTAATGTAACCGCTTTGAAAGAAGATAAAATGGATTCATTGTGGTTAGGTGTTTACAATCCCACCTCAAAAAACTTGATCATCAGAACTGTAATATCTCCGTATGCGATGAGGGTTGAAACCAAAAACCTATTGTTGGCACCGGAATCGGGTGATAATATTTTGATGACCTACAATGCGGCAATGGTCAAACAATTAGGACCGAAAAGAGATACGGTACATTTTGTGACGAGCGATGATTCCATGCCAAACAAGTTCATTGTGGTTAAAGCAAACATAGTTCAGAATTTTGATAAACTTACCGCTGCACAAAGGCTTGCACCTCCGGTTATTTCGGTTGCCAAAACAGTTGTCAATGTTGGTGAATTATACCTTGGAGAGAAGGGTACATATACGTTTGAAATTACCAATAAAGGCAAATCTGATTTGATCATTCGCAGACTCATGGGTGCTGATGCATCTATCACAGCAAAAGCTTCAACTATGGTGGTGAAGAAAGGGGCCAAAGCAAAAATTACGGTTACACTTAACAGCAAAGACTTACATGGTGCCGTTGAAAAATCAATGACAGTTATTACCAATGATCCAGTGAATAGTTATACGGTATTGAAACTGACCGCTAAGGTTGTTATTCCGGGCATTGAGCCAATCGGTAAGTAATACTTGACTTGAATCAGGTAACTTTTTATTTTCGCAAAAATATACTGTAATTTTTTAATGCGTTAAATGATTATGAAGAAACTATGGATTGTAGGCGCCCTTGCTTTTACAAGTGGCATTTTAGGAGCATTCACCTTTCATGTATTGATGCCTAAACGAGTGGTATTGCAACAAGCGGTATCAGCAAAACCTGAAACAACAGGAGAAATGAGTACCGTGGATTACAAAAGTGTACTGGCATCCGGTGAGGATTTTGTAAAAGCTTCGCAGGTAGCAACACCCTGTGTAGTGTTTATCAAAACCATAAGCCAGCAACAACAAATGAGCACAGATCCGTTTTTTGACTTTTGGTCGAACATGGACTTTTTTGGCAGACGTGGCCCTGTCACCAGTTCGGGATCGGGTGTGATTATTAGTAAAGATGGATACATTGTAACCAATTTACATGTGGTGAAAGATGCTGAACAAATAGAAGTCATTACTAATAACAACAAACATTCATACAAAGCAAAGCTTATCGGAAGCGATGCTTCAACCGACCTTGCACTCATTAAAATTGAAGGGGCCAATATGCAACATATTGTATTCGGTAATTCGGATGATGTGAAAATAGGTGAGTGGGTGCTGGCTGTTGGAAATCCATTCAACCTTACGTCAACGGTAACGGCCGGAATCGTAAGTGCCAAAGGTCGTAATATCAATATTGTAAACAGTCGCTTCCCAATTGAGTCCTTTATTCAAACAGATGCTGCCATTAATCCGGGAAACAGTGGTGGAGCATTGGTTAACACCAACGGGGAACTGATTGGTATCAACACAGCCATTGCATCCAATACCGGCTCGTACAATGGATATGGCTTTGCAATACCTGTAAACATTGTACAAAAAATCGTGAAGGATTTGGTTGAGTTTAATGAAGTACAACGCGGCTTCACCGGTATGGATGTAAAAGACATTGATGCAACATTGGCCAATAAGTTAAATATTAATGACAATCTTGGTGTTTATGTTGTATCCGTATTGGCCGAAGGACCAAGTGATGCGGCAGGAGTGAAGGCCGGTGATTTAATTGTTAAGGTTAACGAAAAACCGATTGACAGCAAAGCCATTTTTGATGAACAGATTAGCTATACGCGTCCGGGTGATAAAGTGAAAGTAACGTTGTTGCGTTCGGGTAAAGAAACAGAACTGTATGTCAAACTCATCAATCGGGAAGGCAACACCGCTATTATGCGTAAGAATACTGTAACCAGTGCCTCGCTGGGTGCGGACTTTCAGCCTGTTTCGAAAACGGAGTGTGAGAGATATGGTATTAAAACAGGTATTAAGGTGAGCAATATTCGCGGAGGGAAATTCCGTCAGATGAATATTCCGGAAGAGTTTATTATTACTTCTTTCAATAAAAAGGAATACAATAATGCCGAAGAGTTTATTAAAGATTTCGATAAGACTCGCGGACAATTGTTGATTGAGGGACTGTATTCAAACGGTAGTAAAGGGTTTTATTCGTTTTATACATACTAGGAGCTGTTGGCTGTTAGCCTTTGGCAATCTTGAAAGATGCCTTCCCCAGGAGGGTGAAAAAATTGCAAGCAATTTTTTGGGTGGTGATTCCCGCAAGACAATGTACTGTGGTCTTCGAGTAACCATAAAACAAAATAGCCTGAGGTTCAAACCTCAGGCTATTTTGTTTTACTAAGAATATGAAATCACGCCCTATTCAAAAATGAAGAATACATCCATACCAGTTTTTCCTGTTGGCGGATATAGTCACTCATCTGGGCATTGGTACCTTCATCACGAGCATCTGCTGAAAGTTGCAGCAGCTCACGTTCCAATACTAATAAAGCTGTAAAGCCATCCAACACATGTGCCACCGCTTTTTTACCATCGCTCACATTTTTATGCTCTTTGATGGAGCTACCTTTAACATAGTCGGTGAAACTATGGATGGGAGTATAACCGAGGGTTAAAATACGCTCTGCTATTTCATCAATTTTCAATTGAGCATCCGTATAGAGTTCTTCAAATTTGAGGTGTAATTCAAAGAATTTTTCACCTTTGATATTCCAGTGATATCCACGGGCATTCTGGTAAAAGAGTTGATAGTTATTGAGTAAAACATTGAGTTTGTCGGCTAGTTGTTTCGAGTGTTTGTTACTAAGTCCGATGGAACTTACATCTTTTTTAATTGCCATAATGTTATGTATTTATGTATTAAAGGTATATGATGAAAATTTGTTTGTATTCCTTTTAAATATCACTTAATCTTGCAACGCAATTTAGTTAAATGAACCCGATAGAACAGGCAAAAGATAAACCATTGGAATGTCCGGTACCGCATAAGCAACGCAAAGGCTTTATGGTATGGTTCAAGCGTGTAGGTATTGTTGGTTTTCTATTCTTTCTCATCAAGGGATTGTTGTGGTTAATTATTCCATATCTCATTGCTAAAGGTTTTTTTAAATAAGATTGCATTTCTTTGTGATATATGACACGCAAAGAACGTTATGACCAATTTATCCAATATTTTTCAGAACACCAACCCGAAGCCGAAACGGAACTCTATTATGAAAACCCGTATCAGTTATTGGTAGCGGTGATACTTTCTGCACAATGCACGGATAAACGTGTTAACCTCACAACACCATCTGTTTTTAAAGAATTTCCTACACCTGAAAAATTAGCGAATGCAGAATTTGATGATGTTTTTCCATTGATTCGTAGCATCAGTTATCCCAATAACAAAGCCAAACATTTAATTGGCATGGCTCGCATGCTGGTAACTGATTTTGGAAGCGAAGTACCGTCAACAATAGATGAACTGATAAAGATGCCTGGTGTGGGAAGAAAAACAGCCAACGTTATAGCTTCGGTTATTTTCAACCAACCTGCAATGGCAGTGGATACACATGTATTCAGAGTAGCGGCACGACTGGGTCTTACTTTAAATGCTAAAAATCCCAAACAGGCAGAGGATCAATTAATGAAATATATCCCCGAACAATACGTAGCCAGAGCTCACCACTGGCTTATTCTGCATGGTAGATACGTTTGCCTTGCGCGCAATCCTAAATGCCCTGAATGCAAGATTAGTCACTTTTGCAAGTCATATAAGAAGTTCGTATAGGTCTATTTATGAAACTCAGCCAGTGGGTTGGGGTAGTTGTCGCTTTGGTCTTCTGTGGTATTATCCAAACACACAAAGTCTTTTTCCAACAATAAATACAACGATTCGCCATTAGGCAGCGGCATATTGCCTTCATAACCTACACGTTCGGTTGCCAACCATTCTTCAGCCCATTTTGCAGGCATGTTCATGGTTACCTTATTGTTTTCAAATGAGGCAGTTAAAGTTTCCTGTTCATTTTTTTGCAAGGCATAGGTAAGGTTTACAGTACCGAATGAAGTGTGTTCTTCAAGATATCCTTCTGAACCAAAATGGTCAACCTCTGAGCGGGTCAAACGTATACGAACCGAGTTTCCTTTGATGCGAATTTTCATAACGCTAAAGTAAGGAATTTGTTAATTATGTTAATGGGTTAATAATGTTAATTGTATTGATTAGTTAATAAAGCTGAATGGTTGACAGGATATTAAGGGATTAGGGAATTAGGATATTAAGGTGGTTGGATCGAAAGGAAGATACATCGAGAGATTATGAACTCTCAGACGAGATATGGTTGTGACGAATCTATATTCTTCCTTAATATCTTAATTCTCTAATTTCTTAATCACTTAGTTCAACTTAGTCAGATCCCACAATTAACATACTCAACATAATTAACAAATTCCCTATTTTCGTAGTATGCAAAAAATCCTGAACTATATCGATGGGGAATTGGTAGAACCTGTATCCAAACAGTATATTGATAATTTTGATCCGTCAACCGGCACTGTGTATTCATTGTGCCCGGATAGTGATGAACGTGATATAGACGATGCTTATAAAGCAGCAGAAGCGGCTTTCCCAGGTTGGAGCAATACCCCGAATGAGAAACGCAGCAGGGTAATGTTGCGCATTGCCGAATTGTTGGAGAAAAATCTCGATAGGTTTGCCGAGGCCGAAACCATTGATCAGGGTAAACCCTTATGGTTATCGAAAAATGGAGAGATACCTCGTGCCATCAGCAATATTCATTTTTTCGGTACAGCTATCGAACATTATGCAAGCGAAGCTCATCCAATGGGTGAACATGCCATTAACTATACCACACGTACACCAATAGGTGTTGTAGGATGCATTTCTCCATGGAACTTACCCTTGTATTTATTTACCTGGAAAATAGCTCCGGCTATTGCTTCCGGGAACTGTGTGGTAGCAAAACCTTCGGAAGTAACTCCAATGACAGCTTATCTCTTAAGCGAGATTTGTATAGAAGCAGGATTGCCAAAAGGAGTGTTGAATATTGTGCATGGTCTGGGTCCGAAAGTAGGAAGTGCAATGACGGTGCACCCCGGTATTAAAGCCATATCATTTACCGGAGGCACCAAAACGGGGGCAGAGATTGCACGTGTGGCAGCTCCAATGTTTAAAAAATTATCGCTTGAGCTGGGAGGTAAAAATCCGAACATGATTTTTGCAGATTGTGATTTTGATAAGATGTTGACTGAGACCGTACGATCCTCATTTTTAAATC
>JAZKGH010000265.1:0-8657 GCA_040386055.1 Bacteroidota bacterium | reverse complement strand
AACGTACAATAATAGGAACCGGAATATTACCAATAGAATTGTAAGCATCAACAACTCCTTGTGCAACACGGTCACAACGTACAATTCCACCAAAAACATTAATTAGAATGGCCTTAACGTTTTCATCCTTCAGGATGATACGGAAACCGGCTTCTACAGTTGTAGCATTTGCACTACCTCCTACATCCAGGAAGTTAGCCGGCTCTCCACCTGAAAGTTTGATGATATCCATGGTAGCCATTGCCAATCCGGCACCGTTTACCATACAACCAACATTACCATCAAGCTTAACAAAGTTTAAGTTGTGGGCACTTGCCTCAACTTCGGTAGGATCTTCTTCAGCAGTATCACGCATTGCTGCGTAATCCGGATGGCGGTATAATGCATTGTCGTCAATATTTACTTTACCATCAACTGCGATGATCTTGTTGTCAGATGTTTTCAATACAGGGTTGATCTCAAACATAGCTGAATCCGATTGATCATAAGCTTTGTATAATGCGGTAACGAATTTCACCATTTGTTTGAAAGCTTCACCTTCACAACCCAATGTGAACGCAATTTTGCGTGCCTGGAAAGGTTGCAATCCAACACGTGGATCAACAGTTTCTTTATGGATCAATTCAGGAGTATGTTCAGCAACATGCTCAATGTCCATTCCGCCTTCGGTAGAGTATACAATAATGTTTTTAGATTGTCCGCGATCCAACATTACACTCATGTAAAATTCTTTGGTTTCGCTTTCACCCGGATAGTAAACGTCTTGCGCTACTAATACCTTGCTTACTAATTTACCTTTAGGTCCGGTTTGGATGGTCACCAATGTTCCGCCCAACATATTACCGGCAATTTCTTTTGCCTTATCAGCATTTTTAGCTACAGCAACACCGCGTTGGTCCTTACCTTCAATTGTCCCTTTTCCACGACCACCGGCATGTATTTGGGCTTTCACCACTACGA
The DNA here is from genome assembly GCA_040386055.1 of Bacteroidota bacterium. GTDB lineage: Bacteria > Bacteroidota > Bacteroidia > UKL13-3 > UKL13-3 > UKL13-3. The sequence continues at coordinate 7,697 of JAZKGH010000265.1, read as the reverse complement.
AATCACTTCCGAATTGTTCTTTTAACTTTAATGCAGCTGCTTGAGCTTCATCAGCAGTATTGGCAACAATACCTTCTTGTACAGCTACGCCAAATGATTTTAAAATTGATTTTGCTTGATATTCGTGTATGTTCATTTTCAGAAAATTTGCGTGCGAAAATAGGATTTATAATCGGAATCGGAAATGATTGGTGGATTATGTTGATAAAGAGGTTGGTTGATAGGTGATTGGTTCATGGAGTTAAAGGGTTATTGAGTTATTTATTGTGGAGTACGAGTTAATTTTTTGCCTACTGCCTACTTTCTTCCTTGCCTACTATTTCGTAACATTGCCAATATGGTGTATTCAGTACTTAAGACTTACAAACATGAGCTGTTGGCTATGCTGATATTGCTGGTTTTGAGTTACCTGTCCTTTTTTCATCATCTGGGTTATCAGCATATGAATTTGTGGGATGAGTCGAGTTATGGTTTGAATGCTTTGGAAATGGTGCAACGTGGCAATCCTGTTGAACTATATTTATTAGGAGAACCGGATTTGTATAATACCAAACCGCCATTTGCTATTTGGTGTATGTCGATGGCTATTGAATTTTTCGGTTTTACGGAGAAGGGCGTTCGTTTTGCTTCAGCTTTTTTTGGACTGTTGACTGCGCTGTTGCTTTGGATTACAAGTTACCGGCTAACCGCTAAGCCCTGGGTTTCCTTATTAATGCCAATGATCCTGCTTTCAAGTACAGGATTTGTGGGTGAGCATATTACCCGCACGGGTGACACGGATGGAATATTGGCGTTCTGGATCTTTGGTTATGCTTTGTGTTTTTATACTTATACACAGCAGACAGAACAGGCACGAAAACGACAATGGTTGTTGGCATTTTTTCTGACAGCTAGTTTTGCCTGTCTTACCAAAGGTATTGCGGGGTTTACTGCTTTGCCGGGTATTGTGGTATGGGCAGTATGGCAAAAACAAATGAAAGAACTCTTGTCAACTAAATGGTTTTATATTGGAATCAGTTTATTTCTGCTGTTGGTTCCGGGATATTATGTATTGCGCAATCAGTTAACACCAGGTTATATCGATACGGTACTTCATTACGAATTTCTGGGAAGAATAGAACGCCAGGAATTTCTCAATCCGGAACCAAGAGGTTTTTGGTTTTATTACAATCAATTCTTTAACCATGAGCGATTGGTGGTATGGAGTTGGTTATTGATCCCATCATGCTTATGGATTGTGTTTGCAGAAAAAAGCCGGTTGAGAACTTTTTGTTTGTTTTTACTTTTAATATTGACAAGTGTTTCGGTATTGGTGGGCATTTCTTCTACTAAATTGTTTTGGTATGACGCTCCCCTGTATCCTATCATTGCCGGGGTGATCGGTGGAGCTGTATTATTGCTCACTCAACAGGTAAAGCCAATATACAATTGGGTAATTGGAATCGCTTTTGTTGGGTTGTTTGCTTATCCATTTGCTATTATAGCACAACGGAACCACAACCCTTTACAAACGCAACATGCACGGGAAGCCATTCGTTCAGTGCGAAATGATCTTCAGTTTAAAGACACTTTATTTATAGTAAGTTCGGATGTGAATTTTTCATTTCAGTTTTACTTCAAACAAGATTCATTGTTGTACGGACATATTGGAAGGGTGATCCCGATGAATGATACACATTTGAAAACAGGAGTCTGTTTCATGACATGTAAATATGCTCGCGAAGCAGATATGAATAATATATTTATTTTAGATACCTTGTATTACCAATATGACTGCGCATTTTTTCGCATCAAAGGTGTGAAGGAAACCAACCCATAATATGATTACGACCAACGGAATTGTTAAAAGCTATAACGGACTAAAGGTATTAAAAGGCATCAATCTGCATATTGAAGCAGGTGAGATAGTGTCGATAGTAGGCGCCAGCGGGGCGGGTAAAACAACCCTCTTGCAAATATTGGGAACGCTCGATAAACCTGACAATGGGAACATAACCATTGCAGGAACAGATGTAACGAAACTCAAACAGAAAAGCTTATCGTCATTCCGTAATAAGGAAATAGGATTTGTGTTTCAGTTTCACCAGTTGTTGCCTGAGTTTTCAGCCATCGAAAATGTATGTATGCCGGCATGGATTGCCAAAACATCTAAATCTACCGCAGAGAAGAGAGCCAAAGAATTATTGGATTATTTAGGATTGAACGAACGTTTTAAACACAAGCCATCTGAGCTATCGGGAGGAGAGCAACAGCGTGTGGCTGTGGCGCGAGCGTTAATGAATGCTCCGTCCGTATTGCTTGCCGATGAACCCAGTGGGAATCTGGATTCAAAAAATGCACAAGAGTTACATGATTTGTTTTTTAAACTTAGAGATGAATTTAAACAAACATTCGTTATCGTAACACATAATGAAGAACTGGCCAACCGTGCCGATCGTAAATTGACAATTAAAGATGGTGTAATCGTGTAAAAAATAGGAATATTTAATTTCGAAATAATATCTAATGAATACAATATAAATAAAGGATATGAAATGTCTAATATCCATCCTCCAACTTCTAACATCCCATTCGCAACCTGAAATAAATAACCCGTAATCTTTGGACATCCACGAAATACTAAAACAATACTGGGGCTATGAAGAGTTCCGGCCCTTACAGCAGGACATTATCGAGTCGGTTCTGAGTGGAAAGGATACGCTTGCATTGTTACCTACCGGAGGTGGTAAATCTATTTGTTTTCAGGTGCCGGCCATGGCTAAAGAGGGATTGTGTATTGTAGTTTCCCCACTTATTGCCTTAATGAAAGATCAGGTAGAGAATCTTAAAAAAAGAGATATCAAGGCGGTTGCTATTTATTCAGGAATGAATTACCGCGAAATTAATTACACGCTCGATAATTGTATTCATGGAGATATTAAATTTTTGTATCTCTCTCCCGAAAGGTTAAAAAGCGATTTGGTGCGTGAGCGTATATCACAAATGAATATCAGTCTGCTGGCTATTGATGAAGCACATTGTATTTCGCAGTGGGGATATGATTTTCGTCCGGAGTATTTGCAGATTGCTGAAATAAGGGAAATGCTCAAAGATGTTCCTGTGTTGGCACTCACAGCAACGGCTACTCCAGAGGTGGTCAAAGATATTCAGACCCAATTGCACTTTCCTAAACCCAATGTGTTTGTTAAGAGTTTTGCGCGTAAAAATATTGCCTATGTGGTGAATGATTCAGAAGATAAGAATCAGCGCATGTTGCACATTTTATCAAAGGTAAATGGCAGCGGATTGGTTTATGTGCGCAACAGGAGAAAGACACAGGAAATAGCTTACCTCTTAAGTAAAAGCAGAATCGGTGCCGATTATTACCATGCAGGTTTGCCGCATGAGGTGCGCGATAAAAAGCAGGAAGACTGGATTAAGAACAAAACCAGAATAATGGTTTGCACCAATGCATTTGGTATGGGTATTGATAAACCCAATGTGCGTGTGGTGGTGCATTACGAAATGCCGGAATCGTTAGAGTCGTATTATCAGGAAGCAGGTAGGGCCGGACGTGATGAGCAAAAAGCATTTGCTGTGTTATTGTTTAATCATTCGGATGAACTCGAAGCTGTGAAACGACTGGAGAGCAGCTTCCCTCCGGAGAAAGATATCAGACGTGTATATCAGGCGTTGTGTAACTATTATCAGGTTCCTATCGGAGTGAGTGTGGATAGAAGTTTCAATTTTGATATCATTGATTTTGTCAAAAAGTTTGATCTTGAAACAGGGGTGGCTTATCCGGCACTTCGTATTTTGGAGCAAACGGATTTACTTGCACTCACGGAAAGTTTTTACGAACCCTCCAAAATAAAGTTTTTGATGGGGCAGGGACTGCTTTACAAATTTCAGGTTGAACACCCACATCAGGATGAATTTATCAAATTGCTCTTGCGCAGTTACGGAGGGGTGTTTGATCAGTATATCGTCATTAGCGAAAAATTATTGGCACAACGCGAAAAACGTGATGAAAAAGCTTTACGCAAACAACTCATCCAACTGCACCAATTGGGAGTAATTGATTACCAACCGCAAAAGGATCAACCACAGCTTACCTTTATCAATCACAGGGTGGATGCAGATACAATTGATTTTCGAAAATCACTATTGCAAAAACGAAAAGTAACGGCAACGGAAAAATTGCATGCCATGTTGGATTATGCTAAAAACAGTGTAGTATGCCGCAGCAAAAAAATCGTTTCCTATTTTGACGAATACAGTAGTGAGGAGTGTGGAGTATGTGATATATGTTTACTACGCAAAAAGGTTGAACTCACTACTGGCGAATTTGAACATATGATGAGTAGGATAGAAGACATAGTCAATACTCAACCATTATTATTAGAGGAGTTGGTTCGTCAACTCAAAACCTTCCATCAGGAAAAAGTTATTGAAACCGTGCGGTATTTGCTTGACAATGATAAATTGCGTTACAACGTATTACAACAACTGGAGTGGAAAAAGTAACAACCGACATTATTTTTACCGTAACCAATGATCTGTCATATGATCAACGGATGATGCGTATTTGCAGCACACTTGCGGATGCAGGATACGAAGTAGAGCTTGTCGGAAGAAAGCTGGAGCATTCAGTGCCGCTGACAATGCAATCGTACAAACAAAGCCGTTTAGATTGTTGGTTCTCGAAGGGAAAATTATTTTACCTTGAATACAATATCCGGTTGTTTTTCTACCTGCTGTTCTGCAATGCAAGAATGCTTTCTGCAGTAGATCTGGATACGCTGTTGCCGCATACTATTGTATCCAAAATCAGAAGCAAAAAACTGGTATTTGATGCCCATGAATATTTTACTGAAGTACCGGAAGTGTACAGTCGAAAACTTACAAAGGCCATATGGGGTACTGTAGGGAGAATCTGCATACCACATGTGGATGTTGCGTATACGGTCGGGCAATCTCTTGCTGATATTTTTACAAGCAAACATCATAAAAAATTTGAAGTCATACGAAATGTTCCTTTATTAACAGAGACACTGGTTTCTTCCCGCAATCAAAAGTCGCCCATCATCTTTTATCAGGGAGATGTGAATGAAGGTAGAGGCCTTGAACAGATGATCAGAGCAATATCTTCTATAGATGCTGAATTGCATATTGCAGGAGATGGTCCGCTACTGGCTGAACTCAAACAGTTAGTGCAATCACTTAACGTATCGGCTAAAGTTATCTTTTTAGGATATATCAAACCGGAGGCATTACCGGCTTTGCTGTCGGAAGCAAGCATCGGCTTAAACATATTGGAAAACAACGGACTTAGCTATTATTATTCATTGTCGAATAAATTTTTTGCTTACATACATGCCGGATTACCTCAGGTATGTGCACCGTTTCCCGAGTATCAGTTTATCAACGGAACGCATGAAGTAGCGATGTTATGTGAATGTTCAACTGAAAAATTGATCAGTACGATAAATGAATTATTGCAGGATACGGATAGATATAACAAATTGCAGCGAAATTGCGAACTGGCTAAACAATATTATAATTGGCAGTCCGAATCCAAAACCTTAATCAGATTGTATCAGCATGTCCTCGCTTAAATTACACATAGTAGCATTTGATAATCCTTATCCTCCAAATTATGGAGGGGTAATAGATGTATTTTATAAGTTGAAACATTTGCATGCAGCAGGTGTTAAAATATACTTGCATGCCTTTGAATATGGACGTAAGCCGGCCAGAGAATTGAATCAATTTTGTGAAAAGGTATTTTACTATCAACGCAGAAATTTTGTTAATCCTTTTATTGGAAGTCTGCCATATATTGTTAATACACGTAATAGTGAAGAGTTACTGCAAAATTTAGGAAAGGATCATCATCCTATTTTATTTGAGGGCTTACATACTTGTTATTTTTTAACACACCCTAAAATAGCTTCCCGCAAAAAGATTGTGAGGATGCACAATATTGAACATGAATATTATGAGAAGTTGGAAGAGGTGGAGCGGAATTTTTTCAAGAAATATTTCTTTTCAAAAGAATCGCAGCGACTCAAGGAATTTGAGCAGACGTTGGCGACTGCTGATTTAATTCTGGCAATTTCTCCCAATGATGAAACGTATTTGAAGTCTAAGTTTCAACATACAAGATATCTTCCGGCATTTCATCCAAATGATGCTGTTACGTCCATATCAGGTGCGGGGCGTTATATTTTATATCATGGAAAATTAAGTGTTGGGGAAAATGATGAAGCAGCAAAATTTTTGGTAGAACATGTTTTGAGCAAACTGGATATCCCGTTTTACATTGTAGGGGATAAGCCATCAGCTATGTTGAAAGCATTGGCCGAACAACATAGTCATATCAAAATTTTTGATCACCTGAGTACCGAACAAATTTCTGAACTGATTCAGCAGGCTCACATCAATATCTTACCAACGTTTCAAAATACTGGCATCAAGTTGAAGTTAATTAACGTGTTGTTTCAAGGACGTTTTGTCCTGGCTAATCAATTGATGGTAGCCAATACCGGATTGGAGTCATTGTGTACAGTAGCAAATACAGCTGATGAAATGGTACGGCAAATAAAGGTGCTGATGAAACAGGAATTCACGCCTGCCATGATAGCATCACGAGTGCAGAAACTGGATGAAATGTTTAATAATACGCACAACGCGGTATCCTTGAAGGCGCTTATTTAAAAAGTGGGTACAGAAGCCACTTCTCCAACAATCCCGTTAGCGCAACGTAGAATTTTACCCGGAAATTTCTGAATGATTCGATAGTCATGTGTCGCCATCAGGATAGCTGTTCCATTGTTGCTGATTTGGATTAACAGATTCATAATATCGTCACTTACTTTTGGATCCAGGTTTCCGGTTGGCTCATCGGCCAAAATAATTTCAGGGTGATTGAGCAATGCTCGTGCAATAACCACACGCTGTTGTTCGCCACCTGAAAGTTCATGAGGCATTTTGAAATCTTTAGTTTCAAGGTTTACTAGTTCCAGTACTTCATGAATACGGCCCTTCATTTCCGATTCGTTTTTCCAGCCGGTAGCTTCCAGCACAAATTCAAGGTTTTTATATACAGTACGATCCGTGAGCAATTGAAAATCCTGAAACACAATTCCGAGTTTTCGTCTCAAAAAGGGAATTTGTGCGGGTTTAATGGTTTTAAGATCCATTTCGGCAATGGTACCGGTACCCTTTACGAGGAACAGTTCTCCGTATAATGTTTTTAACAAACTCGACTTCCCGCTTCCCGTTTGTCCTATCAGGTATACAAATTCGCCTTGTTTGATATTGATATCTACATCCGATAAAATAAGATTGTTTCCCTGAAATACCTGAACGTCATTGAGTTCAATTACTGTTTTGTGCTCCATTTATAAATCAATTTGTTGCATTTTGCCGAAAGGCATTTCCTGAATGAAAGCCATAATATCGGCTGTTTTGTTGGTAAGTCCGCATTTATCTAGAGCTCGGTCGGGTCTATCGGTTCTGAAGTATGCAATCAATGTGAAGTTATTATCACGTAATTGAACATAATCCGGAATTTTGGCTTTCCCTTTTATCTTAATGATATACAATATTCAAAAAATTATATGTGATAAATTTCAGTTCAAGTAAAATAACTGTATAATTGCACTGCAAAACTATATAAATATGAGATATTTCAGACAGATTTTTTATTCAGT
>JAZKGH010000264.1:54040-69044 GCA_040386055.1 Bacteroidota bacterium | reverse complement strand
ATGAGCATCCAAAAGTATACCATCCGGTAACCCAATATGTAAGCTGGGCAAGTGCTGCTGCTTTATGTGTAAGAAGAGATGTGTTTGAATTAGTTGGAGGATTTGATGAGTTGCTTTTTATGTACGCGGAAGATGTGGATATAAGCTGGAACATTAGAAGATTCGGATACCAGATAAAATATTGCCCTAAAAGTGTTGTTTACCATTACTCTTATTCTGATATAGAGGAGGTAAAGCCCACCCAGTTTTACTACAGCATTTATAACAACCTGATGCTGCGTTATAAATATGGCAGTTTAAGAGATATTAAAGATGGTTACCTCCTGATTCGTTCTGTTAAAAAAAGCCGCGACCCTGTTTTTCCCGACCAAAAAGAAAAACTCACCGAGCTTTTAAACGATTCATTGAGTAAGGGACTCGCTTTCCGCTCCAAAAAAGCAACAGCAAACAAAAACGATTTTAAACCTAAATTTCTTGGGTTTGATTATGAAACAACCCGCAAGGGAGCCTTTCATGTTAATATTCCATGGTGGTCGTTTGCTTCACTACCCAAAGTTTCTGTTATCGTCAGAACACATAAACGACCTCTTGTATTGGAACAGGCACTTATAAGCCTGTTTAATCAAACATATCCCAACATCGAAATAGTTGTTGTTGAAGATGGACAAAATACCGCTCAGGCCATTATTGATAAATACTTACCTAAAGACAATATTGTATATCATTATACCGGAATAAATAAGGGTCGTAGCCATGCAGGAAACCTGGGAATGAAAATGGCAACGGGAACCTATTTATGTTTTTTGGATGATGATGACCTGTTATATGCTGATCATGTTGAATCCCTAATGGGAGAAGTGCAAAAGGGTGCATACAATATGGTGCATGCTCCGGCTTTTTGTGTGCCCACAGATGTAATCAGCAACGATCCATACATCTATAAAGAACTTGATTACGAAACCAAACATGATTATCCGGTAGATAAAGACGACTTACTGGGCAACAATCAGTTTCCGATACAAGCCGTACTGTTTGAAAAAAGGTTGTTTGATGAGCTGGGTGGTTTTGATGAAACTATTGATTACCTGGAGGATTGGGCGATGTGGCTTAAATATGCTCTGGACTCAAAAATAGGGTTTGTGAACAAACTTACCAGTTTATACAGAGTGCCTTCAAACGCCAAACAATACAAAACCCGGTTAAGTCAATTGCTGTCAACACGTAATTATGTGCTGGCTACTTATGCCCACAATTACCTGTCGGAAAAAATAGAACTGGAACACGCCATCAATGATCTTAAAAAGATGGCCCCGATTGATTCTCGCAGAGTAAAAACACACGTTGATTTGCTCATCTATGGATACAATTGTCTTTCAATATGTGGGTGGGCCGTGGTTGATAAAAAAGACTCCTTTGATAAAATCTACCTCAAAATAACCACGATAGGCAATACTTATTATTTCAAATTGGCATTCGATAAACGAAGGGACATTCAGCGGAAGTTCAACTCTTTCAATCAGAAAATGGGCTTTAAAGGTGATTTGCAGATATTGGGTATTAACGGAGAAGTGCTGCCGTTTTCATTGCTATTTGTGAAAGATGGAGAATTTCTTGAGCAAACTATTAACTGGAAAGACTATCACAAAATTAAATACATGGCTCACGCCCGGAGGTATTTACACTTTATACGATAAGTTAAGCAAAAAGCTCTTTCCATTTATCTTTCATCAAGAGCGTTTCTTTAAGGTGTCGCTCGTGGTTTTTTCTGTCAGAGAAAGGATGTCTGCGGGAAGCCGACTCATAGTGAAACAATTCCACCTGCGGAAGATACACGTTGTGATAACCCGCTTTTCTTAGACTCAGACAGAGGTCTATATCATTGTATTCCACATTAAACTGTTCATCAAAACCACCTACCGAAGTCAGCTTTTGTTTTTCTATCATCAAACAAGCAGCCGTTACTGCCGGATAGTTTGCAACCCGATTTGTTCCCAGGGCATATCGGTCTTCACCCATATAAATATGTTTGGAAATTACTTTCTTATCCACCACCACACCTGCATGCTGAATGATATAATTAGGGTACAACAATTTACACCCAACTGCTCCAACATGTTTTTGTTGTGCATATCCTAACAGATATTCCAGCCATTGCGGTGTTATAATCTCTGTATCATTATTTAGCAGCACTAAAAATGAGCCTGATGCTTGTTCGCTGCCTATATTCATGAGCGCAGAGAAGTTGAAATCAATATCCGCACGCACATGCTTAAATGTTATCTGTTGTTGATACTGTTCAACCAGAGCGAACAATTCTTTTTCATCGCTCCTGTTATCTACCAATATAATTTCAACATTGCGGTAAGTCGATTTTTGAATAATGGAATCAACGCATTGCTTAACCAGTTCGGATTTGTTTTTGGTAGGGATAACAATACTTACCAATGGATTTCCGGATACCGTATATTGAACGTAAAAATCTTCCTTGCTGTTTCCGGGTAATAACCACACCGGTAATTTCTCTTGTTGAATCCAGTTTTCGATAATTAGCTTATCACCTTCATCGTTACTACTCTTTTCCTTTTGTTCATTCAGCAAAACCAAAGGAAGGATTTGAGGTTTTTCAATTTTAGCTGATTCAAGCAACAATTGATAACACCTGACATAAGCAGAACTATCTGCCGGTTGAATGGAAATGCCATCTAACCGAAACACACAGGCATTATTGATGTAATTATGATTCAGCAACGTGTCCGGACTCCAAACATAACGTTTAACGGTAAGCCTCTCACGGCTATTAAACGAATCAAAATACACACACAATGGAAGTGCCGGAACATTGTTCAGATACTGAGTGATACACATCAAAGCATCTTTGCTTAGTTCATCACCCGCCTCTAAAAAGAGAGCATAATGTGTTGAGCTAATTGCTGACGGCAAAGTATGAGCTTCAGTATACAAGCTAAACACAAATCCCTGTCCCAATTGTTGTTCTATCGAGGCTTTTGTTTGGGTAACCTGTTGTAGTTGCTTACCGTGAATTAAAATATGAAAATGAATGGTGTGCTGAAATGTCTTTGCCTGTTCTTCGTATTGCCTTATTGTGGCCGCATCTGTAGCAATCGGATTAAACGTGTGCTGTTGTTTTTCCGTGCCAAGAACTTTTGCAACAGCCTTATGAAGAATGTCTGACGTCTTTATATAAAACAACAACCTTGAAGTGGCCGATAACACGGTAGCATCATCCCCAATAATGGTTTTTAGTCTATTCCTGAAAGACACCAGATTTGCTAATTAAAAGATTGATTGTAATATTCTCCCACCTCATCAATAGGGCCTATTTTAGCTATTTTTCCGCCCTCTAAACAAGCACCTCTGGTGCAAATACGTTTTAACTCCGTTAAGCTGTGAGACACGTAAATAATGGTTGTTCCGGCTGCTTTCATTTCATTGATCCGGTCTGCACATTTTACCTGGAATCCCTGATCTCCTACAGATAATGCCTCGTCAACAATAAGGATATCCGGAATTCTGCATACAGAAATGCTGAATGCCAAACGTGCCATCATTCCGGCTGAGTAACGCTTAATCTGCATATTTAAATCATCATGCGAAAGCTCTGAAAATTCTTTGATAGTAGATACTGCATTTTTCAATTCCAGACCGCGCATGCCTATAAGCGTTCCCAGTATCTTAATGTTTTCGTATCCAGAAAGTTCATGCTCCAATCCGGCACCAATGGTTAACAGTGGTGCTACACTTCCTTTAATATCTATGGTGCCGCTTTCGGGGGTAATAATGCCTGCAAGAGTTCGCAGTAACGTGCTTTTTCCCGATCCATTTTTGCCCATTAAAGCAAAACACTCACCTCGTTTAATATCTAAGTTCAGTCCATTGAGAACCCGCTTTTTTTCAAGTGCCCTTTGTCTTCCAAACGACATCACAACATCCTTAAATGAGTTGATTCCCGTTCCACTAATCCAAAAATTAACATGAAGGTCTTTTACGGTAATTACACTATCTGTTGACATGTTGTTGTTTTATAAATTAGAAACAAAACCTCTTTTGTAACGGTTAAATACAAATACACCCGCTACAAACATTACCACAGCGAGTCCCGAGGTGATCATCAATGTAGTTGCGCTTGGAAGTTGATTGTAATAGAGGATATCGCGCACCAATTCCATATAATGGTAGAGTGGATTCAGTTTTACATACACCATATATTTTTCAGGAATCATGGTTGATAAAAAGGCAATGGGTGTAAAATAAAACAATGCCGGAGCTAGTGTATTCCAGAGGATTCCTACATCCCTGAAAAAAACATTAAAGGTTGCCAGAAAGGTTGCTATCCCGAAAGTAAACAAACCGAACAAAGCAATTGCGGGGAAAATCAGTAGCGTGACCCACGTTATCTTTAATCCAAAAAACAACATCAGAATAAAAAAGGGAACCAGCGAAAGTAACATCGTTACAAACTCTGCAAATGCTGCACTCATTGGAAACAGAATATTCGGGAGTGCAATAGTTTTGATAATGCTCGCATTGTTGATGATAGAGTTGATAATTTGATTCATGGAGTTATTAAAATATGTCCAGAACACCAACCCAATTAGCGCATACAGCGGATACCTGTCAATGGTCACAAAAACCTGGCTGAACACAAAGATGAAAATAACCAGATAAGCCAGCGGATGCAGCATGCTCCACATAAAACCAAGTACCGAATTTTTATACTTTACTTTAATGTTCTTTAAGGCAATGGTATAAACTAGCTGGTATAGGTTTTTTATTTTAAATAAAATCATATTACTGTATTGCCACAAACCTAATATAAAATATACTATTTAAGTAATGCCGGATATTTTACCAAAACCGGGCTGTAGTAAGGATCGGTTTGGGCTGGAACATAATCCTCCCATTTAGATACAAACTGTTGCATTTCTTCTGCCTTAAAGCCTTTCACGCGTGTTACCGATTCATAATGATACAACACAACACTTGAAGAATATACATTGCGGTATCCCTTCTCATGCAGCTTCAGGCAAAAATCAACATCATTAAAATTTACCGGAAAACTTTCGTCCATTAACCCCACCTCGAGATACTTGGCTTTGCTCACTAATATACATGCCCCAGTAACTGCGAGATAGTTTTTATAGGAAACCAATGCATTAAAATATCCTTGACCCACATCGGGAATGCCATAATAGATATGACCGGGAGCACCATCAACAAGAATGATTCCTGCATGTTGCACCAGATGTTGCTCGGTAATTAATTTAGCACCAACAGCCCCAATATCTTTTTGTTGAGCAAAGCCCAACAATTGTTCAATCCAATCAGGAGTAATGATTTCTGTATCATCATTTAACATCAGCACATATTCTCCTTTCGATTCTGCAACACCCATATTGATCCGTTGAGAGAAGTTAAATGGATCTGTGCAATGCACAAAACGGGCACCCATCTCTTTGCATGATTGCTGAATAGTTTCATCAATATCATTTCCGTCAACAACAATAAGTTCAATGTTTTTATAGATGCTTTTCTGTGTAATGCTTTTCAAACAATTCTCAAGCAATTGTATCTGTGTTCCTTTGACCGTGGCTGATTTGCCCGCGCTTGGAATAACGATACTCACCAACGGTTGTGCGGTAAGTACATGGTTCACTTTGTACACTCCATAATAATCGGTAAAGCTAACAGTGCCTGAACCTAACGTTCTATGCAAATGCTCTTCTACCGCTTTACGACCCGCTTCATAAGCGTAACTTTTGGCCAGCGGATTACTTGCTGTTGAAGAAGCAATTGTTCTCCAGTGGTAGAGTATTTTAGGAATATGGTATACCGCTTGCGTTTGCTCTGTTATCCTCAAACACAAATCATAATCCTGTGCACCATCAAACGCACTTCTGAATCCGCCCACCGCATCTACCAATTGTTTGCGGTAAACCGAAAAGTGGCAAACATACATGTGTGACAATAAATATTCAGGAGACCAGTCGGGTTTAAACCATGCATCACTATGATTGTTTTGTTCATCTATCTTATCTTCATCGCTATAGATCACATCCGCATCGGGATGCAGGTTGATGAGTACTGCATTCTCATAAAGTGCATTTTCCGTAATCTCATCATCATTGTCGAGTAGCGCTATATATGTGCCTGTTGCAAGCTCCATTGCGCTGTTGCTTGCTGCAGATATGTTGCCACTCGAAGACCGATATGTTACTTTGATACGGGAATCCAAGCCTGCATACTTTTCCAGAATGGGTTTGATGTGCGGTTTGGTGGATGCATCATCGGCAATACACAACTCCCAGTATGGATAAACCTGTTTACGAACAGATTCAATTGCCTTCACAAGCCATTGTTCATCAACATTGTATACGGGGCAGATAATGGAAAAAACCGGTTTGCTGTGAAAGGCATCAATTGCCACTTCTGCTCGTTTGCGATCTGCCTCTGTAAAGGTGTTGGATTTTGCAAAACTCTTGTAAAAAAGCCTGTTCGTTATCTTTTTCTTGATCTTACCCCACACAAAAAGAAACGCATAGTTCAGTCCCTGCTTGTTGTAAATATTCTTTATTTTACCTAGTTTAAACTTAACTATGTTCACGTCCATTAAGCGCGAATATGGGTGTTTAATTTTAAAAAACCGAGTCTCCAAAACCAAAGTTCCTGTTACATTTGCAGCATAACGTCTATCTTATTTTGAACCAAACAGTATTCATCAACGCGCGTTTTTTAACACAACAAATTACCGGAGTGCAGCAATTTGCTTTTGAAATATGCCGTTACCTGCAGTGCGGAGAGATTGAGTTTACGCTATTGATTCCAAAGGGATGCAATATTCCGAAAGCCTTGTCGCATCTGCCACATAAGGTTGTCGGTAAAAATCAGGGATATGTATGGGAGCAAATTGAGTTGCCTTCCTTTTTGAAAAAACAGGGCTCTCCGTTGTTGCTCAACTTTTGTAATACCGCACCGCTGTTATACACCAATCAATGGATAACCATACACGATCTTGCTTTCATGCATCATCCTGAATGGTTCTCTAAAAGTTTTGCAAAAGTCTATCGTTTTCTGATTCCACGCATTGCAAAAAAAAGCCGGAGAGTATTTACGGTGAGCCGTACCGTGCAGCAACAACTGCAATCCATACTGGGTATTCCTGCTGCCAATATTGAATTGCTGTTTAACGGTATTCATCATGATTTACTTCAAATACCGCGAAACCAGAATCGTTCCCGTCAAAAATATATTCTCACCGTTTCATCCATTAATCCGCGCAAAAATCTGCAGACTCTTATTGAGGCTTTTGCCCTGTCGGGATTAGCGGAGTATGAGCTCATCATTGTGGGTGCCAAAAATGCTGTCTTCGGAAAACAATCCATAACAGTGCCACCACACGTTCGTTTTGTTGGCTATATCCCAAATGAAGAACTGGCCCGCTTATACATGGAAGCGGCTCTTTTTGTCTCCTTATCCTACGATGAAGGATTTGGCATTCCTGCTCTTGAAG
Source organism: Bacteroidota bacterium (assembly GCA_040386055.1). Lineage (GTDB taxonomy): Bacteria > Bacteroidota > Bacteroidia > UKL13-3 > UKL13-3 > UKL13-3. The sequence continues at coordinate 61,516 of JAZKGH010000264.1, read as the reverse complement.
CTTTGTATTGTGGTTGTCCTGTGTTGCTTTCCGATATTGATACATACCGCGAGTGTTTTGGCGAAGTGGCGCTGTTCACCTCTCCATTTGATGCACAACAAGCTGCCGGGGCCTTGCTCAAAGCCATTGAACACCCTCCCATTGCTATAAGTATTGAGCAGCTTTTGGCGGAGTATAACTACGCGAAAGCGGCAAAAAAATTGACAAATTTACTTAGAGAAACTCCCAAAAAAATGTAGGTTTGGAAACAATCACACATGCGCATCGTGTGCTGATAAAGAAACACCGCAGAAATTAATATTCACAAATGAAGGTAGCCCTTGTACATGATTGGTATAGCGTAAGTGCCGGAGGCGAAAAGGTGATGCGCGCCATCTTAAACAGCTTCAGGGAAAAGGGCCTTGCCAAGGAAAGCCCCTTTACATCTGATTGGGAAAAAGTGGATGTGGAACGTATTGAAATATTCAGCCTGATTGATTTTTTATCGGATAGCGACCGTCAGTATTTGCTGAACGGACGAAAAGTGCACACAACCTTTATTCAGCATTTCCCCTTTGCCCGCAAACATTACCGCAGCTATTTACCTTTTTTTAAGCGCGCTGTTCAATCCATAGATCTTTCGGGCTTTGATCTGATTGTAAGCTCTTCCGCAGCTGTGTCCAAAAACGTTCGTAAACGACCCGGACAAATTCACATCAGTTACTGCCATACACCCATTCGCTATGCATGGGATATGGAAGATGAGTATCTCAATCACCTGGGAACGCTGATGCGGCCTTTTAAGTTTATGATTAAATCCGTGCTGGCCTCGCTACGCAAATGGGACTTGAAAAACACACCGAATGTTGATCATTTTCTGGCCAACTCTCACTTTGTAGCCGAGCGCATCAAACGGATTTATGGAAGAGAAGCAACCGTAGTTTATCCTCCGGTAGATACAGATTCGTTTGCGTTGGCCAATCATCCCCGTAAGAATTTTTACGTAACAGCCGGACGTTTGGTTCCTTATAAAAATGTGGCAACCATTGCCGAAGCATTCAAAAAAATGCCCGACAAAAAACTATACATCATTGGCGATGGGCCCGAGCGTTCGACCGTTCAAAAGTATATAGGCGAAAATGTTGTGTTGTTGGGATACCAGCCTAAGGACCGCATGGTAAAATACATTCAGGAGGCGAAAGCTTTTATTTTAGCAGCAGAGGAAGATTTTGGAATTACCACTGTAGAAGCACAATCTTGCGGAACACCTATTATTGCCTACCAAAAGGGCGGATATTTGGAAACTGTTGTAGATGGAAAGACCGGCCTGTTTTTTAAAACCCAGTCTGTTCAGGATATCATGGATGCCGTCAATCGTTTTGAGCAAACTCCGGAGAACTTTATGCCGGAGCAAATCAGAGAAAACGCACTGCGGTTTTCTGAGAGGATTTTTAATAAGAACTTTGTAACATATATTAAAAAAGCCGTGTATGGTAGCCAGGTGGGCCAAGCAAGTCAATCTTAGTCTCTTTTTCGTATTATGCGCTTTCCCGCTGCTTAAGCCGCACCTCATTTCGCTGGTTTCCATCGCAATGTTATGTTCCGGTTTTATTTACCTGATTGCTTCGCGCGAGTGGAAATTTGATACCCGCTTTTTGCTGTTGATGAGCGCAATCGTTATTCCCTATTTCTTCGGATTGTGGTCCTCTCATAACATCTCATATGGCATTACCGTTGTTCAGGTTAAGATGATGATGCTGATGTTGGGGGTTCATTTTGGTTTTGTTGCGCTAAGGCCAACAACTAAACAACAACTGCAGGCCCTCAATATTTTTTGTGTCGCAGCACTCTTGATTGCTGTAATTGGCAATCTGCTCATTGCTATTAAAGGATATACTATTCCCATTGGCGTTAACGGTGCTGACTTTGCATTCTCCTATCGAATTGCATTGGAAACATACATCGGTTTGCATCCAACTTATTACTGCGCTATTGTATACATGGCGGCCTTTATCAAATTATACCAGATACTGGATTGTCCGTTTCGCCCCTCGGCTCAAAACTGGGGTTGGCTTGTGCTTATTATCTTGTGTGTAGCAGCGGGGTTGCTTGCAGCATCTCGAGCCACAATGATCGCATTTGCTGTGGTTACCGCTATCTACATTTTCAACATTGCACGAACGCATCCTTACCGGTGGTGGTTTGTTGGCGGGCTTGTAGTGATTGCCGTTTCACTATCAATGGTTCCGAGTATCAAGGCCCGTTTGCTTGAAATTAATGCTGCCAATATGCAAGCTCCGGGCCCAAACAATGACAATGGAACCAATGTGCGTTCGGGTATTTTTACCTGCAACGCTGAACTGCTAAAGGAACATTGGGTTTGGGGATTGGGGACGGGAAATGTGCAGGATGCACTTAATACCTGCCTTGGAAAGTTTGATACCAACGTTTACGAATCGCACGATTACAATACACACAACGAATACCTGAACAGCTGGCTTACTGCAGGGGTGCTTGGACTCCTCTCATTTGTGGGCACCCTGCTCTATAGTTTCTGGCTGGCCTTTCGCAGCCAAAACCATCTACATGTATACTTTCTCGCGTTTATGTGTATCTGCTTTTTAACAGAAAACTACCTTGAACGACAAGCCGGTGTTACATTATTTGCACTTATGCAAATGCTTTTTTTAGCTGTTAATCACACGAAGGAAAAAGAAATGGCTTAGCTTTGCCTTTATGTTTTCTATTCAAGAGATTTCAACCATTGCCCTTACCCTGTTTGCCATCATTGATATTTTAGGTGCGTTACCTATCATCATCAATATTAAACAACAGTCTTCGCGGTTGGATGCCGGATTAGCAACACTTGCTGCAGGCGCATTGATGATCCTGTTTTTATTTTTGGGAGAAAAACTGCTGGGACTGTTTGGAATTGATGTGGCTTCATTTGCTGTAGCCGGTTCCATTGTTATTTTTATTATCGCCCTCGAAATGATTTTGGGTATTCCCATTTTTAGAGCCGATCCCAATGATAAAGCGGGAAGTTTTGTTCCCATTGCATTTCCAATTATTGCGGGCTCGGGAACGCTAACCACGTTGATTTCTTTAAAAGCAATTTACACCTATCCGAATATTTTAGCGGGAATCGTGATTAACCTCATTGTGGTATACATTGCTTTAAAATCTACAGATTATATTGAAAAAGTACTGGGCAAAGCCGGGTTAACGTTGCTTCGTAAATTCTTCGGAATTGTGTTGCTGGCCATTGCTGTTAAATTATTTAAAGCAAATATTTAACAGGAACGTTACTCCATTTATGAAAGCAACCAAAACCCTTTTTTCTGTTATTATTCTCGGCATTCTGTATGCAGTAACTTTATTAGGAACAACGGTATTCAAAACCGACCTCATGCACCTCACCGCAGTTAATCTGTTGATCAGTGCATTTGTCCTGTTCTTCAACCATACCCGAATGGATATCCGTTTTGTTGTATATGCTTCCATTGTGTTTGTGTTCGGATGGCTTATTGAATATGTGGGTGTAGAAACCGGAAAAGTTTTCGGACAGTTTTTTTACGGCAATAATCTTGGATACAAAATGATGGATATTCCCATCATTATCGGGATGTTTTGGTTGCTGCTTAATTATTCCACGTCAATTATTGCAGAGCGTTTGTGTTCAAGATCAACTGCTTTAAACACCCGGCTTCCCAAAGCACTTATCGCTGCATCACTCATGGTATTAGCAGACGTGTTTATGGAGCAGGTAGCTCCTTTGTATGATTTCTGGTACTGGAAAAACCAAGCTGTTCCCTTACAAAACTATACCGCCTGGTTTGCTTTTGCATTTGCGTTTAACTATCTGTTTCAGCGTCTCGACATTTCAACCGAAAACAAAGTGGCAACATGGTTATATGCATTCATGCTTTTGCTTTTTGTTGGACTCGCCTTCGCCAACCCGGCTTAAATCTCTCCATAAGAAGTGTTCTCCTTTCCTGAATCTAGTCTTCTTTCTCTTTTACAGCTTCTTCTTCAACAAACCTTCCGTTGCTGTCAAAAATTAAATCTTTCCCTTTGATCTCAACTTCATATGTTACTACCCCTTTTCCATTCGTGATCCGAGTTGCCTCTTTTATTTTTTCTGACACATAATGTGTTTTCATGTATGCGAGCACCCCTTGTGGAAGGTCTGTCAATAAGACCTCAACTTCTGTTTCTACAAGGTTTCCTCTTTCATCAAATAAAGCCCATTGCTCTTTCTTGTTCCATACAAACTCCACTTCGTATTGACCTTTTTCTTTTTCCCACTTAGTAGCGGTAGCTCCGGTAAATTGTTCTGTAAATGCTACTTTAACCTCAGCTGGAACATCCTTTTCATTCATTTTTTGTGCGAAGGCCAGCGATGTAATCATTGCTGCAGCCATCATTAACAATAGTTTTTTCATTTGTGTAGGTTTTAGTCTGTTATTTTCACGAGACAAAATTGCACTGAGAGTAGAGTAGGAATTTAGTCTTTTTAAAAGAGAGTAGTGTCTTTTTCGTCTTAAATAATCAATATTTTAATGGGATAAATGTGTGCTTTCCATTCTGAAGAAATGTTGAAGTCCCTTGTGCAGCGCACTTATAACCCTATTTAAAACAGATCAAACACCCTGATCTGATCCCTGCTATTTAGTGCATGGCATCCAATACATTGGACTCCCTTTTCTGTCGCGCTGATGTAATTTCCGCCATCTCCTTTTAACTCCAGCCAAACCCAGCCGTTTACTGCTAAACTGTTAGCGCTGTCTTTATACATCATTGCCAATAATTTGAGCGGTGCTGTTGCGCTGTCGTATAATTCTTTCACTACAAAGGAACCCTGCGGAAACACACCACCTTGCGGCAAACGTCCATTATCGGTAAGTGCCGATTGTGCAATGCTATTAAACCGTACCCTGAAATATTTACTATGAGGAGAAGCACTCGAGGATCGCTTGATAGAATCATTTTGTTGATACCACACAAAACCCGTTTCCTTGCTCTTTGCAAAAAGCAGGCTGTCCATATTCACCGGGGTTGGCGTTGGTGTATTGTCTTCGGTGTCGTTATCCTTTTTACAGGCTACTAAGCAAACAAGAAATGCTATGGTAATTAAAATGATTTGGGTTTTCATAAACGAATTCCTTTTGCGTTGGTTATCCATGACAAACTTACGATTCCTTCCATTCTCTTTTATCGCTTTGTCAACGATAATTATTCCACCCCTGTGTCTTTTTTGTTTCTGAAATACTGGTGTGGTATTTGTGCAAGAACCTCGTGGCATAGGGGTTAAACCCTAATGCTATATGCGAACGGTTTAACCATTATTTGAAATGTCAATAATCCGTTGATTTCATTTCCTAAATTTATTGTATAATGTAGCGGAAACGCCTTAACCATATCAACCAATCACTTAACCAACCCATCAACAAAAATGTCGCTCTTCGCCTGGATTTTGCTTCTTTCACTGATTGGCCCGCTTATTATAAGCTTCAATCGTAAGATCTCGTTTTATAAAAACTGGGAGCGGTTATTTGCAGGAATAATCATCAATGCGACACTTTTTATATTGTTGGGCGGATGGTTTGCACGCAAGGGAATATGGGGGTTCAATCCCGATTATGTATGGGACATCCGCTTGAATAATCTGCCATTGGAGGAGTGGTGTTTTTTTATCATTATTCCTTATAGCAGCATTTTAATTTATACCTTTCTTAAAGCGTACCTCACAACCGAACCTTTTGCTAAACACAAACACCATATCACTCTTTTCTTTTTAATTGCCACCTTTTTCTTTGCACTCTTTAACTCCACCCAGGCATATACTTTTTACGTTTGTTTGATCGCCTCTGTGCTGCTGTTCATCCATTACCTGTTCCTCAAAAAACAATGGATGGGCTATTTCTGGCTCGCGTACTTTGTATTCCTTGTTCCTTTTTTAATTATAGATGGGGCTCTCACGGGAATGTTCACCGACAAACCTATTGTATGGTATAATAATCATGAAAACATTGGCATTCGCTTCTTTACCATTTCCATTGAAGATGCCGTGTATGCGCTTACGTGCATGCTATTACCTTTTACAATAATGGAAATGCTTTCGGATAAATTAAAACGCAAGCGGTTTGTACGCGGTAAACACAAATAAGTACTCCGCCCTGCTAAACAGGTTGTATGTTATTTCTTTCGCTTTCTTTTGCCCTTTAGTGTAAATACCTAAATTAGTTGCAAATAGTTGCGTGCCCTGCCTGCAACCCATCAATACGATACACAATGAACTATATCCATCAACATATCTGGAACTTCTCAACCGTAGGTGGTGTGAAGCGAGTGAATCTAGACTCGGGAGCCGACCTTATTCATCTGGAACAACTGGATCAGAAACTTTGGACCGCTTTGAGTTGCCCGGTTTATGGACTGGAAATTGACCACAAAACTCTTTCGCTGATAGACACAGATAATGATGGACAAATACGGGTTCCGGAAATGCTGGCTGCCGTAAAATGGATGACATCCGTTCTCAAAAATCCGGACGACCTGTTGAAACAGGAATCAACTTTTCCGCTTGCTGCTATTGACGATAGCACAGATGAAGGTCGCACGTTACTGGCATCTGCTAAAATTATTCTGCGTAATCTTAACAATGAACAAGCAACTGTACTTACCGTTGAGGAAACATCTGATATCAAAAAAATATTTGCCGCTTCACGGTTTAACGGAGATGGTGTTATAACAGAAGACTCCATTGATTCGGATGCGTTGAGGGTTGTGTTTAATAACATCATCATTTACGCAGGTTCGGTAACAGATCTTGGAGGAAAGCCCGGAATCTCTGTAGAGGTTTTGCAACAATTTGTAGAGGCTTCGACACACTATCTTGCATGGCATGCTAAAGCAGAAAACGATAACACTATTTTACCCTTTGGCCAACTCACCGAAGCTGCTTATGCAAGTTACCGGGCCATCAAAGCTAAGGTGGATGATTATTTTATTCGTTGTCGCTTAGCCGCTTTTGACCCGCAATCTACTGTTGCGCTTAATCTTTCTGTTGCCCGTGTGGAGGCCATCAGCGATAAAGACCTCTCCACATCATTGGATGAAATTGCCACATACCCTTTGGCTAAAGTTGAAGCGGGAAAACCTCTGCCTTTAACGGCCGGCATTAACCCAGCATGGGAAAAAGCAATAAGCACATTCAAAGAATTGGTTGCACAACAACAATTCGCAGACAAGATCTCCATCACCGAAACGGAATGGTTATCACTTGAAAATCTGTTTACGGGTTTTGTAGAATGGCAATCCGAAAAAGTGGGGGCCATGGTGGAGCCTTTGGGAATAGAGAACATCAAACAAATACTTTCCGGCTCTGCCATTCCTTCGTTAACAGAACTCATTGAACAAGACAAAGCTTTAGAACATGAAGCCAGCAGCATCATCCTTGTAGATAAGATGGTGCGTTACTACCGTGATTTATAT
>JAZKGH010000264.1:31827-54030 GCA_040386055.1 Bacteroidota bacterium | reverse complement strand
TTTTACTCACCCGGATACAAGGCCGTTTTTCAGGCGGGACGACTTTACATTGACCAACGCAGTTGTGACTTGTGCATTAAGGTTACCAATATGGAGAAGCACGGAACCATGGCATCGTTAAGCGGAATGTTTTTGATGTATTGCGAATGCACTTCACGTGCTACCAATGAAAAGATGATTATTCTCGCGGCACTTACCAATGGAGATATTGATAACCTGGTAGTGGGGCGCAATGCATTGTTTTATGACAGAGACGGACAAGATTGGGATGCTACCATTATTAAGATCATTGATAATCCAATAAGCATCCGTCAGGCATTTTGGTCGCCTTACCGTAAGGTTTCACGCTTTGTGGAAACACAGGTAAATAAGTTTGCTGCCTCGCAGGATGATAAAGTAACTGCGAATGCCACCAAGGGAATTGAAGACGTTCATGGTAAACTTATCACTGCACCTGCTGAAGCACCAAAGGCGGCTGCACCTCCGTTTGATATCGGAAAGTTTGTAGGGATATTTGCAGCCATCAGTTTGGCACTTGGGGCTATTGGGACGGCCATTGCTTCGGTTATAGCCGGTTTCTTAGGGCTTACATGGTGGAAAATGCCGCTTGCGCTTTCCGGCATAATGCTTCTCATTAGCGGGCCGGCAATGATTATGGCTTACCTCAAATTGCGCAAGCGTAACCTTGCACCTATTTTAGATGCCAATGGTTGGGCCATTAATGCCAATGTAATTGTGAATATTCAATTCGGAAACCTGCTTACCCATTTGGCTACTTTACCTCCGGGAGCCAAAATCAATTTAAACGATCCGTTCACCAAAAAGAAACGTCCATTCTGGCCTTTTGCATTGGCAGGAATAATAATCATTGCATTGGTGTTTTACCTGTTATGGAGAGCGGGTTTGATCTGGGTGAAAGCATAAGAAACAACTCTCTTTAATAATAACATTTGAAGTTTTACCACAAAGTACACTAAGGATTACACTAAGATCACAAGCCCTACATCATAGTGTCCCTTGTGCTTGCTTTGTGATCATTGTGGTAAAAATTATCTATCGACATGGTTACACCCAAACAAAAGAAAACTTGCCCGAAGGGACACACATACTACAAAAGCAGTGATTGTCCTACTTGCCCCATATGCGAAGCAGAACGCAAACCGGAGTCAGGATTTCTGGCTACCTTATCTGCTCCAGCGAGACGTGCATTGGAAAATGCCGGTATTTTCACATTGAAAAAGCTTGCCACGCATTCTAAAAAAGAGATTCTGGCGCTACACGGAATGGGACCATCAACCATTCCGAAGCTGGAAGAAGCATTGCAGCAAAAATCTTTATCATTCAAAAAGTAGTTATTGAGCTATTAGTAATTTAGTAACGAACAGTAATTCAAATAACCCTTAACTTAGTAGCCCAAAATAACAATATTCGGTTATTGAGTTATTTGTAATTTTACTTAACCCATTAACTTTATAACTCAATAACCTATTAACTAATTAACAAACAACATGAGAAGATCAGCAACAGCCTTTTGGCAAGGCACAGGAAAAGAAGGTAGCGGACACCTTACTACACAAAGTACCGTATTAAATAAATCGCAATACTCTTTCAATACACGTTTTGCCGATGGTGTCGGAACAAACCCGGAGGAGTTAATTGCTGCCGCGCATGCGGGATGTTTTACCATGAAGCTTAGCTTTAATGTAACCGCTGCAGGATTTGTACCGGGCAGTTTGGAAACAACATGTGCTATTACATTGGAAGATGGTACTATTACCAAATCTGAGCTTACCCTAAAAGCTGTAGTGGATGGTATAAGCGCAGAGAAGTTTGCCGAAATAGTTGACGATGCGAAAAAGAACTGTCCTATCAGCAAGTTGCTGAATACGGCAATTTCATTGGAATATACGCTGAACGGGTAATACGATTTCGGATATCGGAGGATCTAATGAAAAAATGCCCCGATTGGTATCGGGGCGTTTTTTCATTACTAGATGTTTGAAGTTTGCAACTTCAAACACCATACACATGCAAGTCTGTGACTTGCATGTGTCCATTTTTCGAAGAGCAATCTATAAATCAACCGTAAGCTTTAACTGCCCTCCAAGACCTTCTCTTACAATGCGCATGAGCGTTGAAAGGCGAATGTCGCTTGCGTCATTTTCTATTCGTGATATATAGTTCTTGGTGGTTCCCACCCTTATGGCAAGTTCTTCTTGCGTAAGATGTTTTTGTTTGCGGGCCTCCTGAATAAGCACACCAATTTTGAATGCCTCAAACTCTTCCTCATAAACTTCCCGATTGGGACTTCCCGACTTTCCATACTTTGTGTCGAGATGGTCATCCCATGAAACAATTTTAGTTTTTGGCTTGCTCTTCATAATACCTTCGTTTTAGTTTTTGCGCCTTTTCTATTTCGCCTTTAGGAGTCTTTTCTGTTTTCTTCTGAAACCCATTTATCAGGATAATAAGTTAGCCCTTGTCGAAGAAACAGAATATCCTATAAATATTACTTCCAACTTTCACCCTAATTTCATACAAACCTCCGGAGCCTTCAATATGTTTAAAGTATTTGTCCGGTATAATAGAAAGAGTTCTTACAAGTTCAATTACCCAATCCACTTTGTTTTGAACCGGACCATCTAAAGCGTTGTAAAACTCCCAAAAGGTATTTCCATAAACAAAAGTTGTTCGGGGTTTGTTGGGGTTCATGTTTACAAAGTTACCTGTTTGGATAACAAAAACAAAAGAATATATTTGACATTTAAGTCTGTGACTTGCATGTGTACATTAAGAGCGATTGCCTACCGAATATCCTTCCAGCGCTCTATGCGAACTCTCATTGTATCATTACCTATATTGTCAAAAGCCTGATTGCCGGGTGTGTTACCTCGTTTCGATGCTGCTTCTGTTGGCCAGCTGCCACGCGTGATTTTAAAGGCATTATACTTTCTGCTGAAATCATAAATGTTCAATACATATTTCCCGTCACTGCTTAGTGTAAACTTATATTTGCTGTCCGTGAGTTGCCAGTCGTTGAAATCTCCTGTAAGGTAAAGCCCATCGCTTGCGGGTGTATTCAAAGGAACACCCGTGAGTACCACCGTAAGTTTTCTTTCCGGTGAACTGTCAATCCAGTTATCAATACGCACATGAAGCGTATCATCATCGAGGCCTTGCGGAATTTTGCGGTTATCCGGTCGTTCCATCTTATACGTTGCTTCTTCCTTCTCCCAATCTCCGCGTGTAATCTTAAATTCATGCGCATTGTAATCAGATAAGCGTAACAAGAAATAACGTTTTCCATTGGGCAATACCCTGAATTGATAGGCCGGATCATTTGCATTCCAGTTATTGAAATCGCCTGCCAGGTATACTTTATCGTTCTTCTCTGCTTCGGGTAATTTATCAATGAAGATGAATACCTTCTTGCGTTTATCGTAATCAAGGGCCGGAACATTTACCGGGGCAAGGGGTGTTGTTTTACTGAGATCCTGTTTGGGTTTAGGTGCCAAAGGAGCTGCTGGCGGAGGAGTGATAACCATAATAGGTGATGGCAACCTGCGTTCTTTAATTTCTGCAGGAGCCATGTCTGCCCATGTTTTCACGGTTACAAACACGGTATCGTTTGCATCAAATAAGAGTTCGCGGTTTTCAATGTCCATAAACGCTTCATCCGTTTCCACCTTTTGCCAGCCACCTCTTGTTACTTTATAATATAACGGAATTGATTGTTGAGTAAACGTTACTGTGATTGCTTTTCTGCCATTGGCCAGTGTTGTAAACTTATATTTTCCATCCAATGGATTCCAGTTGTTAAGCGTGCCGGCTAAAAAGTAATCGCTTTTTGCCGGAGTATTTTTAGGCACACCCTGTAACACAATTGTTTTAGTGTACAGTGTTTCTATCGGTCTGTCGGACCACGAGCCCACCGTAAGAAAAATAGTATCCTGTTTCCCAAACATCACTTCACGTTGCAATTGTTCGTTACCCTTTTCATTCATCTCTACCGTTTCCCAGGTACCACGGGTTATTTTAAAATCCATCTTATCGCCATTACGGGGAACGGTAAGTATGTATTGGCCATTCTCCATTTTGATAAAACGGTAACGTACGTTGTTACACGACCATCCGTTGATATCTCCTCCCAAAAACAAGGCATCATTGTATGGGGTATTGCCCGGAACCGATTGAATTACAAGTGTTACCCGAGGACAGTTCTCGGGTTCCAAATCATACCACCCCATAATGGTATTGCGCTCAAAGGCTTCATCTCCATACACCAGCCTTCTGTTGCTTATTTCTCCGCCACAAGGATCTGTTTCTACCGTTGTCCAGTCACCTCTGGTAAATTTGTATTCAATCGTTCCAAAACCAATTGGTAAGTCTACCTCATATTGTTTAGTGTCTTCATTAAACGTCATCTGGTAGTTTGGGTCGCCCGGGTTCCAGCTGTTAAAGCTACCCGTTACATAAATCCTTGCGCCTTTAGGTGTATTGTTCGGAACCTTGTTTAGTTCCAGCACCACCCTCCTGCACGAGGTAGACGTGAGCAGCAACAATACATATCCTATCATCAACAATCGTTTCATATTATTGATCCATCCACTTTAAAAACTCATCTACTTTTAACCGGCTTACCAATACCGGCTCTTCTGTTTTGGGTACTATTTCCAGGCTAAGGCGGCTGTTAAAATACTTGTGTACTTTTTGTATGGCCTTAATGTGCACCATACATCCGCGGTGGGCACGAAAGAACAATCTTGGATCGAGTAACGTTTCCAATTCTTCCATTTTATAATCCACAATTACTTTTTGTTGCTGATGGGTAAAAGCATACACCACATTGTTATCTGCAACAAAATAAGCAATTTCATCAACGGTGATATACTTAAACTGATCCCCGATCTTGGTCACAAAGCGCGACTTATATTCTTTTTTCCCGCTCAACAGTTCTTTCAATTTTTCGGCACTCAGCATCAGTGGTTGACTGGTATAACTATCGCGAATGCGGTCGAGTTTAGCGATTGCTTTTTCGAGTTGTTTTTCTTCAATGGGTTTAAGCAAATAATCAATGCTGTTTAGTTCAAAGGCTTTGATGGCAAACTCATTGTATGCCGTGGTGAAAATAACGGGTTGCGAAATGGTGATTTGATTAAAGATATCGAAGCTCAATCCATCCGACAACTGAATATCAGCAAACACCAAATCAAAGGGTTTGCCCGATGCCAGAAAGGTGCACGCATCCGTTACTGAATCAAGCTCGGCCACAATGGTTATTTGCGGTGCTACTCTGGCCAGGAGCCTTTTTAACTCCACCCGTGCGTGTGGTTCGTCTTCTATAATCAGTGCATTCATTGCGAATCAATCAAAGGTATTTTAACTAAAAAATGAGCCGTGGTTTGGTCAATCACCACCGGCAATTTACTCAAATAGGCAAACCGGTTTTCAATCATCTTCAAACCCAACCCACTGGAATACTCAAGCACTTCCTTGGGTTGAAAATTATTTTCTACCAACAGATAGTCTCCGTTGGTTTCAATGGTAATATGCAGGGGACGGTTTTGCGAAAGCACATTGTGTTTGATGGCATTCTCAACCAACATCTGCAGAGTGAGCGGAATGATGTTCCGGTGTTGCATGTCTTCGGCAATAGATACCTTAAAAAACAACATGTTCTCAAAACGTATTTCCAACAACTCTTTATAATCTACAAAAAAGGTCAGCTCTTCGGCAAGGGTAATTACCTCTTTATTGCGATACTCCAGAATGCTGCGGTATACGCCCGACAGCTTCCGCAAAAATGCTGCGGCTTTATCCTGATCAATATAAATAAGCGAGCTCAGGGTATTGAGGTTGTTGAACAAAAAATGTGGGTTGATTTGGGTACGCAACAGCTCCAGACTAAACTGTGCTTTCTCTTTTTGAAAAGTGGCCATTTCAATACGGGCGCTGTTCCACTTTTGCAACAAGTACTGACCAAACTCCAACAGCACTCTTATTTCTATAACAGCCACCAAAATGCAAAAGTCAATAATTAACGATTGAAGGCTCACAAATATATTACCCAGAAAAACCGACTCCGCGTACGTAAAAACCAACCGGATAGTAGTAATAAACAATCCCGACACCAATGTGAAGGAAAGCGATTGCGCCATTAGCCTTCTTACCGGATTTTCACTCCAATCATATTTTTGTTCAAGTGCGGGTCTCAACTGTTGCTGAATACTGCCAACAACCCAAAAGGTAAAACCGGTTAAGAAGAGCTCAACGAAAAACGAATCCCAAAAAAAGGTGAATCCCAACAATCCATATACCACCTCGTGAATCAGGAGGTAGAGCAGCACGCTGCCTGTAAACACAAGGTATTGTTGTCGGGTGGACTGCATGTGGCGTTATTCGCTATCGATTGCGGGTGTTTGTTTAAGGAGTGTTTTCTCTACTACATAGTTACCTTTTTTCAGGCGGATTTTATACTTGCCTTCGGGAAGTTTTGAAATCACATATGTTCTGCGCAATTGCTGTGTCCTGCCCAAACCATCGCTTAACAATACAACCGCGCCTCCCAATAGTTTGATTTGCACTCTTTCAGCATCTTCTTTATCAATGGCAAGGTATAAAGTATCACCTCCATCATATTGCACTAATGCTTTCATGTAAGGTGCGGCCAGTTCTGTACGTTTTTGGTTGCTGTCTTTTGACGGACGGTCTCCTGTTATGGCGTAGCCTGTTGCCCAAGCCAGGAGCAACAATGTGGCAATTAGTATTCTCTTCATAGCTGTTGTGTTCATAATGACAGCACAAAGGTGGTTTACACCCCCGCGTTTATAAAGAGAACATGGGTGAAGTGTGAAACGGGTAGGGTGAACTGTAAAACAGGATATGCAGGATGGAATCCCTAATTATAAACATTGAGATCTGCCCGAAAGCGTTGTCCCCAATATCCTTCTCATACAACCGATTTTTACCCCCATGAAACCCGGGTTGTTTTGGCGTCAATTAATATTAAATTAACTATAAAGACATATGAAATGGCTCTTTTGGTGTCTCTTAACATTAAATTAATGTGTATGCAACATTGGCTTAACATTTACTTAACACTTTTGCCGCCACATTAACCAAGAGACTCTGAAGCAACATATGGTAAAAAAACTACTCCCGGCATTCCTGCTTTTTGCCGTTCTGCTTAGCTTAAAAGCAAATGCACAAACAGATACAAGTCGTGGGGCCGCTCCATCCATAATGGTTCCCCAACAACCCTCTGTAACATCAGGCACCAACCCAATGGCAAATGCTGCTCCACTGGACGTTGCTCCTAAAAAGAACAATTGGTACGATAATATTTCCATCAGAGGATACATGCAGATTCGTTACAACCGTTTGCTGGAAACCAACGATCAGCTAAAATGCGAACAGTGTGATAAATCGTGGGGCCGCGATGGTGGTTTTTTTATGAGACGAATGCGGATTATCTTCTTTGGGCAGGTAAGCAAGAAAGTATATTTTTATGTGCAGCCCGATTTTGCAAGTTCTGCCTCAACTACAGGTTTACACTTCGGACAAATACGGGATGCATACGTTGACCTTGGATTGGATGATGATAATGAGTTCCGTTTTCGCATTGGACAAAGCAAGGTTCCTTTTGGTTTTGAGAACATGCAATCCAGCCAGAACCGTCTTTCTCTGGACCGTAATGATGCTTTAAACAGCGCTGTTTCAAACGAGCGCGATATGGGTGTTTTCTTTTACTGGGCTCCTAAAAAAACAAGAGACCTGTTTGCCTCGCTGGTGCGTGATGGATTAAAAGGAAGCGGTGATTATGGCGTATTTGCATTGGGTGCTTATAATGGACAAACAGCCAATAAACCGGAAGCCAATAATGAGTTACATTATGTAACACGTTTAACCTACCCTTTTCAGTTTAACAGCCAGATTGTTGAAGCAAGTGTACAAGCCTATACCGGAAAATATACTCTTTATGCCGATCAGTTAACCAAAGGTGTTGGGTCTGTTTCAAACTTAACCTACCTTGATCAGCGTGCTGCTGCAACCTTTGTGCTTTATCCAAAACCCTTTGGTGTGCAGGCAGAATACAATATTGGAAAAGGTCCGGAGTTTAACAAAACCACCGGAACCATCGAAACCCAAAACCTGAGTGGAGGATATCTCCTCTTAAATTACCGGTTCAAATTCGACCAGCAGTTACTCTTCCCGTTTATAAAATACCAGGTATATGATGGCGGTAAAAAGTTTGAGAAAGATGCCCGCAGTTACAATGTAGAAGATTATGAATTTGGTATAGAGTGGCAACCTTACAAAACTTTTGAGCTGGTAGCCATTTATACCGTCTCCAATCGCAGGTTTGAGGATTATGCTCTGCAAAACAATCACCAAAAGGGGCAACTTTTGCGCATCCAAGCGCAGCTGAATTTCTGATACCGGATGCCGGATAAGAGATACCAGATGTTGACGAATGCATTGTTCGGATACCGGATATAACTGACATCCCGTATCTGGCATCTCGTATCCGGTATCTCGCATCCCGAATCTTTTGCTTACTTTCGGAATGATTAATGCGTTACTCTTCCCATGAAAAAACTTTTCCTCTTTTGCCTGCCTTTGTTTTTTATTCAACCTGCTTTTGCGGAAGAGAGAACAACACCCGATACCGTTTCGGTAGGCATTTATATTAATAGCGTACACAATATTGATTTTAAGGAAAAGGAATACACCATCAGCATGTGGTTGTGGCTTAAATACAACAATCCCGAGTTCGATTTCTCCAAATACCTTGAGGTGCCTATGGCTAAAAGCGTTGATAAATCTTATTACACAGTAGATACATTGGAGGATGGCCGCATTTACATGCTGATGAAATTGCAGTGTGTGATGAAAGACAACTGGAAGATCCAGAACTTTCCTTTTGATCACCAGAAGTTGCGGTTCTCTATTGAAAACTCACAGTATGATGCCGATGCGCTGGTGTTTGCAGAAGACACTTCGGGCGAACATTATTCCAAATGGACCACCACCGGCTGGACCATCAACCCCGATAGTTTCAAAATAAGCACCGCAGTTAAAAAGTATCAAACAGGTTTTGGCGATCCGTCATTAGAAAAACCGCAATCCAACTTCAGCGCGTTCAGGCTTCAGATTGTGATGGACCGCGAACCGTGGGGGTTGTTTCTTAAACTGTTTGTAGGAATGTATGTTTCGTTCCTGTTGTCGTATTTATGTTTTTTTATTAATCCCGATAATGTGGATTCACGCTTTAGTTTAAGTGTGGGTTCGTTGTTTGCCGTGATTGGTAACAAATACATTGTTGATTCTGCCTTGCCCGAAAGCACGTCCTTCACATTGGTTGATTCATTGCACGGACTTACGATGGCATTTGTATTTGCAGTGGTGGCTTGTTCGGCTTATGTGCTCAAGCTTATCAAACAAGGTAACCCCAACGAAATCCAGCGGTTTGACAAGAATGCATCACGGGTAATGTTAGCGGTGTATGTGATCCTCAATGTTCTGCTTATCTGGAACGCGTATACATCGTAAAATCTGCGAAGCAAATGGTGGCTTCAACTCCAATTCCTATTAAAAATACAACCTGTACATAAGGTTTGGAAACAACCCGAACTGTCTTACATATCCAACCTTGCCCGGTTTGTTTTCATCGTAGAACTCCGAGAGTTTTCCTTGTGCATTTGTAAGGTTATCCAAATTCAGGAAAAGCTCATGCGTAACCTTTTGTTTGTTCCATTTGTAGCTTGCAGATACCGTTACCTGGTAGATATCATTAAACTTTTTATCATACGCCTTTTTGTAATCCCAGAACTTATTGTTGGCCGCATCAACTGCCAGGTTGCCTTGTGCATCTCTTAACAGCGGGATATACTTTTGTCCGCCTGCAAAAAACAATTTACCGTTAAGGTTCAGTGTTTGGTTTTTCTTTTTACCAAGGTTGCCAAATTCTTTTCCGCATAATATGTTCACCAGGTAATTACCATTGTATTGTGTGTTGCGTTCTATGCCTTCTAATGATTTATATTTTGAATCATATAACGAAGCGTTGATGAGGTAGTAATAACCCTTATTGAAAAACCGTTCGATGGTTAGTTCCACACCATAGTTTTTCCCGGTTCCTTTATTCACTAATTCTACATAGCGGAAAGATGTTCCTTCATTAATGGTTGAATAATAACTGGTGTCGTTGTTTTCTACCGGAAGGTTGTACAGGCTTTGATAATAGGCCTCCAGCTTTACGCGGATGTTTTCGCCAAAACGTTTTTCATATCCCAGCACAAAATGATCTGCTTTGAGTAAGTCAAGATTTCTATTCGGCTCTCTTACCGTTCCGTTGCTTTCGGTTACTTTGGCAAAGTAGTTATGTACGCTTTCCATGGTGCTGTGTTTGCCGTATCCTGCATTAAGGGTGGTTGTGCTGTTCACCATCCAGCTTGCGGCCAGCCTTGGTTCCAACGTGCTTTTTTTGTTGTAGAGAACATTCATGTTCTGAACTCCTCCCACAAAAGTAATACGTTCATTCAAGCGGTGTTTCCAGCTAACAAAGTTTTGCATCGTACCCATGTTCTCATCAAAGTCTGTAAGTGTAGAAAGATTTTCGAAACCCGGCTGTGCGCTGCTTTGCTTATAATCATAACCCAACACAGCATACTTTGAACCTATATGCAAGGTGTTCTTTGCATCTATTTTATTGTTGTAGGTTAACGCTCCCCTGTAACTTGTTCTCGACAGGCGGCTCCTATAATTCTGTGTGCCTTTTCCTACCGAGTCTCTTAAAAAGTTGCCCTGGGTATCATACATTTTGGTGGTTTTAACTTTAAACACATCTTCACTAATGCCATTGTCCGAATACGAAAGCGAGGTTTTCAGGTAGCTTCTTTCATTTAAATTGATGGTGTGATTCATACCATAAGTGGAGAGGTAGTTTCCCTTATCATAATCTTCGGTAATATCCGATGTAAGTGTTCCGTTGTTTTGTGTGGCAACCTCATTTGCTTTTACATCTTTAAGCGATGCTCCGCTTAATCCTCCAATTCCGAAGAACGAAAACACACCGGCTTTTTTAGTTGGTAACACCAGTTTAAAAGCACCATCCTGGTAGTTAAGCTTTCCGTCAATATCAATAATGCCCACGTTGCTGAGCAGTGAAATAGTAGAGTAGCGGTAATTTACGAGGAACGAACCTCCGTATCCTTTTTTCAGCGGACCTTCCAGTGTTACATCCGTTCCCTGGATCCCGATTCCTAAAGATGTTTCAAGCTTCTGGTTGTTTCCCGTTCTTAGTTTTACATCATATACACCCGATAAGGCATTACCATACTCGGGTGCAAACGCTCCTGTTGAAAAATCCGATGTGCCCAACAGGCTATTGTTTAAAGCACTGATCCCGCCTTTCACCGAGTTCTGATCTGCGAAATGTGTAGGGTTGGTTATCTCCACTCCATCCATGCGCCATTGCACATATTTGGGAGAATTGCCTCTAACGATGATATCGTTTTGCCCGTTTTGCGATGCGGTAACACCGGCAAAGTTTGTAAGTATTTTAGAAGGATCATTAAACCCTCCCGCATAGCGTTTGGTTTCTTCGGCCGAGATGGAACGTGTGCTGATCAGCGACATTTCATTCACGGCTTCGCCTTTGTTTTTAGCTGCTTTTACCACAACCTCATCCAGCTTTACAAGCGACTCCTGCAAGGTGAAGTCGAGGATTCTTTCCTTACCCGAGTTCACTTCAATATCGGGAAGGGTTTTGTTTTCATATCCTATGTACGATACCAGCAAAGTGATCCTGCCAACCGGAACATTCTCCAGTTTGAACTCTCCGTTGATATTGGTGGTGGCGCCCACTTTGGGGTTGGATTGCAGGATAACAGTTACACCGATGAGAGGTAGTTTGCTATCGGCATCGAGGATGGTGCCGCGTACTCTTTGGGTGAGATTTTGGCTGTGGGACGTTGCTGATAAAAGGGTAAGTAAAAAAAGAGTAGTAATAAGTTTTTTCATAATTGGCTTTTGTAAACGGTTGATTAATAACAGTACAAAGGTCAATGAAGGAGGCAAGGGGGCGAATTTTGATATGCAAAGCAAGGAAGGATGTCTGCGAAATCCGCTTTTGTGTCTGTGAGTTGGGGTAATGTTAGCCTAAACCTATACTCTCGTTTTAATCGTGACATTCGATTTAACCGCAGCGGGCGCAACGATTTACGCAGCGAACGCTGTGTTCCCCTCGCTGTGAACGTTGTGGTTAAAAAAAGGTTGACGGTACCTGATAGTTCTTTTAAAGTTTATTGTTGATCACCTGGTAAAACTGCGCCTTATATGTTTCCGAGATGGGGATGATCTGGTTCACTATTTTGATGCGGTTGCGTTCTATGGATTCTATTTTGTGGATGCTTACCATATAGGATTTATGCACCCGGCAAATGCTGCTCGCGGGGATCATCCCCTCCAGTTCGCTGAAGTTTTGCAGCGTCATTATCTTTTTGTTGATGGTATGGATCCTGCGGTAATCGCCCATGCCTTCTATGTACAGGATCTCGCTCAGGTTTATTTTCTCCAGGCGGTTCTCTGTTTTAATAAAAATATATTCGGGTGCGGCAACGGGAATGCTTTGGGTGCCTGTTTCCTGCAGCTTGCCTACTGCCTTTAAAAAACGATCGAAGGTAAAGGGCTTGAGCAGGTAATCGGTTACGTTGAGTTCATAGCCTTTTAAGGCATACTCCTGGTAGGCTGTGGTGATAATTACTTTGCTTTCTATTTTGGTGCTTTCCAAAAACTCAATGCCCGAAAGCTCATCCATATTAATGTCGAGAAAGATGAGGTCTACCTTATTGGATTTTAAATAGGCCAGACCATCCAGCGCATTTTCAAACGTGCCGTTCAGTTGCAGGAAAGGTGTTTTCTGCACAAAACCTTTGGTTCGCTCAAGCGCCAGCGGTTCGTCTTCGATGATGATGCAGGAGTACTTATCCATTTTGAATGGTTAAATGTACGCTATAAACCTCCGATTGATGCTGCTTGGTGAGTGTATGTTTCTCCGGGTACATGAGGTGCAGCCTTTTTTGAATGAGCTCATTGCCCAGACCATTGCTTTCACCCGTGAGTTTGCGGTGCGGGTCAAACTTGTTTTCGCACACAAACTCAACCGTATCTTTTTTAATGGTGATGCGCACGGTAATGGCGTTGTCTGTTTTTTTGTTGGTGGTATGCTTAAAGGCGTTTTCTATAAAAGGAATAAACACCATGGGTGCTATGGTTTTATTTCCCGGAGAGCCTGTTACCTCAAAGCTTACATAGTTGGCATTGGAGGTGCGGATCTTTTGCAGTTCAATGTATTTGGCAATGTATTCTATTTCGGTTTCCAGCAGGATCTCATCTGCCTTGGTTTCGTACAGCATGAAACGCAGAATATCTGATAACTTATTGAGGTAGTTGGATGCTTCGTGTACATCCTTAAGCATGAGCACATCAATATTGTTGAGGGTATTGAACAGAAAATGTGGATCGAGCTGCGCCTTTACCAAAGCCATTTCAGTTTCATGGGTTTTTTGGTGCAGTTCTTCCTTTAGTTTTATTTCTTCCAGCCAGGTAATAAACCCTTTAATAACCAACCCCACGATGCCCGATATGGTAGCGATAAAAGCCATCACAATGGTTACGCTTACAGCCGTAGAGCGCCCGTTCTTACCTCCGTTATCCATATCGGTGATCATTCCCGACTCGATGAAATACCGGATGACACAGTAACCTATAATGGCCGAAACAAGCGAAATAAGCAGGCTCCATACAATGGACAACAATACCTTTTTTTGTTTTAGGAACTAGGGAAACACCCACAGGTAGTAGGCATAAAAAGTGAGGAACGAAGGAAAAAAAGAAAACAACAACACGCAGTAAAACGCATTGATAACATGATTGGTTTGCGCCACACTCTGATCACTGCTGCGGTAGAACACACCCACCATAATGGTAATGATAAGCAGGTAGCACACCCAAAAACCAATATGCAGAAAAACGATGATCGACTTCTTCATTTGTATTGTGGCCGAAGATACTGTTTAAAGCCGCAGATTACACAGATTCAGTTATGGGATTCGTCTTCCCGCGACTGTGGTTTCGACTCCGCTCAACCACCGGGTGCCTATAATAAGCATAGATATTAATGCGAAGAATCGGTGGCTGAGCGGAGTCGAAGCCCAGTATGCTCAATTTGAAGCCCAATGCTAAAACCAACCACTACACGACCCCAGCATGGGTCCAATATTGATAACCACACACACCGCGACATCACGAACCCCGGAGGGGTTCCACATATCCCGCACGACAATGCTTTGGCCACATTCAGAAACAATTCAAGGTGTTATAGAAAGGTAATGCCTATACACACCCGCCTTCCTTTTACCTTGGCTTTGGTGTTTGGGTGAACCCTTTGGTACTAAAGAACCAATTTGAGGCAATAGCCCGTTTGTCATACACAATTAAGAGGAGATTCCTTTATCTTCGGTATGGCCTATTTCATATTATTATGAGTATACTCAATTCCTATTGCTTGCTAAAACGCGCACACGTCTTGCTTTATTGGGAGAGAAGACATTCTTCGATTATGCAATTACATATTGAGTGCTCTTCTGTTGTGAAGTGGAGTCCACCGGGCTATTCATAAAAAACGCCTCGTTCATTAATTGCATGGCGGGGTTGCGTTCATAAAAACAGAATTATTAATATCAATTAGTATGAAGGAAGAATCAGAAAATATCGAACAAAATAAGGATGAATTCAAACCGGATAGAAATTCGTTTTTAGATGAAAAGATTGATTTGCTGGAAAATCAGATTCATCATATAAATACCAAGCTTCATGCACCTGATAAGAAATCATGGTTGAGCAAAAACTTTTCTCTTATTCTCAGTATTGTGGCTTTAACAACTTCAATTGCCTTCAGTATTTATGGGATCCGTAAAGAGAAGCTGAAAGAAAAAGCACAAACCGAAAAGGCAAATGAATTATCAAAATCGGAAAAGATCCATAAAATACAGGAGCTCACGCTAAACCTCACCCAATTGGTGGAGAAGAATACAAAGCTGGCGGCCGAGAATCCCAATGTGGATGTTAACCTCCTTTCTGTGATGCACAATTATCAACGGCTCATATATATCAATGAAATAATGGAGCTGATTGAGGGATTTACGGTAGAGTTTCCACCGGATATTTATGCCCTCATCGGGATTAATTTACGGAATGACGGGCAATTTGAAAAAGCACTCGAGTTTTTTCAGCGGGAATTGCAAAGTGCGCGGTCGACTACCTCCAGGGTTGTTGCATACAGGGATCTGGGGCAGGTTTTTGGCATCCGGAACAGCCCCGTTTTCAATGCCGATTCGGCTAATTATTACAGGCGGTTAAGCATCCTGTCCTCAGATCAGATTTATGGTGAGCAGCGGTTTCTTTTTAAAGGCTACTCCTACCAGCTATGGGCACTTGATGAGTTCTATTTGGGGAATCCTCTTTTTGCTATGCGTTTGATAGATAGTGCACGGGCACAGTATCTCAATTTATCGGAAAACAACACGGCTAAAAACCACAACTTACGGATGCTGGGGCAGATCCTGTCGTTTGAAAACCGCAAAGATCTGAACAAAGTATTTGTGAACCTTGCGGGTGAGTGGGTTACTTCCAGAGGTGCGGCAACCAACGCCAAGGTACATTTTTATCAGAACGCTAACGGTTGGATGTGTAGTTTAGAGGTGTATGAATTAGATAAAATGGTTTATAACTTAATGGGCACAATGGTATCCATTTCGGATAGTCACATGACGTTTTCGTTACAGGGAATGAAAAAAATATTCATTTATGGAAACCCGTCAAACGACAGGACCAGCTCAAGTGCTTCGTTTATTGTAACCAAATCGAATAAGAATGATAATGTGCTGTATGTAACATTAAATGAAATGAATAATGAGGGTTTGAAATTCACCATTTCTAAAAAATAAAACCAAGGCAGATCTTAAAGCCAAATAAGTAAGAATCTTAAAAACCGTAAATATGAAAAAAGCCATTCTTATCCCTTTTGTGTTGTTGCTGTTTGTAACGGGAACACCAACACCTCTCTTTTCTCAGAACCTAACCTGCAACGATTATAACGGAAGACGAACCTGTACAGCCGGACTTCTATCATCAGTTATAAACGCACGGGGGTTTGATACGCAACAAATGAATCAGTGGTGCTGGGCAGCATCCATTCAGGCTGTTTTCAGTTATTACGGACATAGAATTTCGCAACAACGCATCGTAGCTGAAACATTTGGTTCCATCAATAACTGGCCGGGATCGGCAAACACCATTTTGAATGCGCTTAACAGAACATGGACAGATGATAGCGGGAGATCCTTTTATGTAACAGGTGTAACCTATAGCGCCAACTCTATCACAGCTTCACAAGACCTGGCTGCGGATCATCCGTTAATAATAGGCACAAACGGACATGCTATGGTTTTAACTGCATTAACATATTGGGCATACCTGAACAACATGAACCAGGTTTGGGTACAAAATGCCCGGGTAAGAGACCCCTGGCCCACAAACGCCCGAACAAGGGATTTAACATTACAGGAATGGCAGGGAGTGACTTTTCTGGCAAGGATTCGGGTGCAGGATCTATAAGCAACAGGCTACCCTTTCTATAATTTCCTTGTGATCCTCGTGCATCCTTCCTGCTCTTTGTGGTAAATCCGGTATTTCATAAGAAGTTGAGTACGCCCATATTCACGCGAACTCAATTAATTATACTACCTTCCTCTATTATTTTCTAAACATGAAAGACGAAAAACTTGCGGTACTGATTGATGCCGATAATGTTCCTTACGCAAACGTAAAAGAGATGCTGGAGGAAATTGCCAAAAACGGAGTGCCTACCATTAAACGCATCTATGCAGATTGGACACGGCCAACGGTTTCGGGATGGAAAAACGTGTTGCTGGAAAACGCGATTACACCCATTCAGCAATACAGTTACACCACAGGTAAAAACTCCAGCGACAGTGCGTTGATCATTGATGCGATGGATATTTTATATTCAGATAAAGTAGATGGTTTTTGCATTGTATCCAGCGACAGTGATTTTACGCGACTGGCAACACGACTGAGAGAAGCAGGAAAAACCGTGATTGGTTTTGGTGAAAAGAAAACCCCACAACCTTTTATCTCTGCCTGCAATAAATTCATTTATATAGAGATTCTGAAAAAGGAAAAGGTGGAAGAGATTAATACCAAAACCGCTGCAAAACCGAAAGCCAAAAAAGAACCGCTGAATAAACTGGACCCCGGCACCATCAAACTGATCGTAGAAAGTGTAAACGATCTGGCAGACGAAAACGGATGGACGTTTTTGGCAAACCTGGGCAACCACATCCTCAAACGCAAACCCGATTTTGACTCCCGCAACTATGGGTTTCCAAAACTGTTGCCTTTAATTAAAAGCATTCATAAGCTGGAGATTGATGAGCGCAGTACAGGGCCGGGAAATATCAAACACATTTATATTAAACAGAAATAATCCCTCCTATTTGAACTTTTAATTTTACCACAAGGGACACAAAGCAAGCACAAAGAACACGATGACGACTTTGTGATCCTTGTGTAATCCTTGTGCTCTTTGTGGTAAAAACTTCACGCAAGTATGAAAATAGAATCGATTGAACTATACCAATCCCGGATTAAACTCAAAGAACCCTTCATCATTTCATTAGGGCTTTTTGAAGCTGCGGAAAATATCATCGTCATTATTAGAACAGACAAAGGCGTTTCGGGATTTGGTGAGTGCAGCCCGTTTATGACCATCAATGGTGAAAGCATGGAAACCTGTTTTATTGTGGGGCAATACTTAGCAACCGCTTTAAAGGGCAAAGATCCATTGAACATTGAAGGGTGTTCAAAAACAATGGATGCTGTTATTTATGGAAATTCAAGCATCAAAAGTGCATTTGATATTGCGTTGTATGATATCGCTTCTCAACATGCAGGCCTCCCCTTGTTTCGGTTTTTGAATGGAGATAACAAAAAGGTTTTGATTACCGATTATACCGTGAGCATTGGCAATGCTGATAAAATGGTGAACGATGCGCAGAAAATAAAAGACAACGGTTTCCAGGTGATCAAGGTGAAACTGGGTGAATCAAAAGATAAAGATGTAGAACGCATCCGGTTGATCAGAGAACAGATAGGACCGGATATTCCGCTTAGAATTGATGCCAACCAGGGCTGGGGTGTAGATGAGGCAATAGAAACATTAATTGCTTTGGCCCCATACACTATTCAGCATTGCGAAGAACCCATTCCCCGGTGGAATTATATGGAACTTTCAAAAGTTCGAAACCAGAGTCCGATTCCGATAATGGCAGATGAATCGTGTTGCGACCATAACGATGCAAAGCGGTTGATTGACTTTTCGGCTTGCGATATGTTCAATATTAAATTGGGAAAATCATCCGGTATTTTTAAGGCACAAAAAATAATAACACTTGCCGAGCAGGCAAAAATGAACATTCAGGTGGGTGGTTTCTTAGAATCACGATTGGGCTTCACTGCATCAGCACATCTGGCATTAACAAGTGATACCATTATTTATTGTGATTTTGATACTCCTTTAATGTTTGCTGAAGATCCTGTGATCGGTGGCATTACTTATGGAAACGGGGGTGTTATTTCTGTTCCTGACGTTCCCGGTTTAGGCGCAACGGTTGATGAAACATATTTGCAGCACTTACCAAAGAAAATAATTTGATTCGCTGGTCTCACTGATAAAAAACCTCTTCCCCTGAAAGTCTTTATTTTCACTTAATATATTAGGGTAGTGCAGCTATTAAAAAGCAGGTGCTGTCAATTGCGCAGATATAAAAAACACCGTCCCACTTTCGTGAAACGGTGTTTTCGTTTTTATTATGATTATCGCTTATGCTAAATAATTAGCCAGCGAGTTGTTGTATAAATCTTTGTATTCAGCTACTTCTCCAAAGTTTACATCCGCTACGCTTATGTTTCCTCCTGTTACTGCTCCAAGTTGTTCAAATGGAACATTAACGGCCTTTACCGCTGCTTCAAAAGCTGCAACATCAGATGCCTTCACAGAAACAACAACTCTGCTTTGAGCTTCACCGAACAGGTATGAATCATTGCGGATTTCGGATTGTTGATTGCGGATTGTGAATCCAAGATTGCGGTGCATTGCTGATTCGAGCAATGCTATGAATAATCCTCCTTCGCTGCAATCATGTGCGGATTGAACGAGGCTTGCTGCTATTACTTTTTTTACGGCCTGGTGTACATTGTATTCTTCATCCAGCTCAAAGTGTGGTGCGGGAGAGAATTGTACGTTGTGTTGTGATACTAAATACTGTGATGAACCAATATCATTTTGCGATTGGCCTATCATGTAAATTACATCACCTGCCTGTTTAAAGTCAAGGGTCATGTGTGGTTTGCTGCCATCTAACAATCCTACCATACCAATGGTTGGAGTTGGGAACACCGCATCATTATCGCTGCTTTGGTTGTAGAAACTTACGTTACCGCCCGTTACCGGTGTATCAAACTTTCTGCAGGCTTCGCCCATACCTTTAATGGATTGAACAAACTGCCAGTATACTTCTGTATTATATGGATTCCCAAAATTCAAACAGTTGGTTATCGCTGCAGGGTCTCCTCCTGAACAGGTAATGTTACGGGCTGCTTCACTCACGGCAATCATCGCTCCTTTAAACGGATCGGCATAAATGTAACGAGAGTTACAATCCACGCTCATAGCAATAGATTTGTTGGTTCCTTTAACTTTCACCACAGCTGCATCACTTGGAGCATTTGTAGTCTGGTTAATGGTTCCTACCATTGAATCATATTGGTTGAATACCCATTTGCGGGAACAGATGTTTGGATGGGAAGCCAGCGCGCGAGCCACTCGGATTGCGTCCCGATAGCTATCGGGAGGATTGGTGATATCGGATTGGTTGAGGTCGATATCCGGGATTGTGTTCATGTTGAATTTAGCGATGTCGGCTAAATATTTGGGTTCTGTATATTCTCTGTGGTATACAGGGGCACCGCCTCCAAGTACTAAGCTTTCGCCCGGGATATCGGCTACCAGTTCATTATGCATGTAGTATTGCACACGGCCGGTATCGGTTACTTCACCTATTTGTGCGTAGGTCAGATCCCATTTCTCAAATATTTTTTCAAACTCTTTTTCAAATCCTTTATGCACTATGACTAACATACGTTCTTGTGATTCTGATAACAGGATCTCCCAATCTTTCATATCAGGTTGACGCATGGGAACTTTGTCCAACCATACTTTCATTCCGGTTCCGCTCTTGGCACTCATCTCACTGGTAGAGCAGGTAATACCCGCTGCTCCCATATCCTGCATACCTACTACTCCGTCTGTTTCCAGCAATTCCATGGTAGCTTCCAAAATAAGCTTTTCCCAAAAGGGGTCACCCACTTGCACCGAAGGCAGATCCTTAGCCGACTCTGCTGTGATATCTTTTGAAGCAAATGCTGCTCCGTGAATACCATCTTTCCCGGTAGATGAACCATAAATATATACCGGGTTTCCAATACCTTCTGCAATAGCCGAAACGGTTTTACCTACTTTGGCAATCCCAACGCTCATAGCATTCACCAACGGATTGATCTGGTAGCAATCGTCAAAATATACTTCACCACCCACGGTAGGAATACCGAATGCGTTTCCATAATCACCAATTCCTTTTACCACACCTTTCACCAGCCATTTGGTACGCTCATGATTGATGTTTCCGAAACGCAATGAATTCAATTGCGCAATCGGGCGTGCGCCCATTGAGAAAATATCGCGGTTGATTCCACCCACACCCGTTGCCGCACCTTGATAAGGCTCCAATGCACTGGGGTGATTGTGTGATTCAATTTTAAAGGCACAAGCCAATCCATCACCAATGTCAATGAGTCCGGCATTTTCTTCTCCGGCTTCGGCCAACATCTTTTCGCCTTTTTTGGGTAATGTTTTAAGCCATACAATGGAATTTTTATAAGAGCAGTGTTCGCTCCACATTACCGAGTAAATACTCAGCTCGGTAAAGTTGGGTGTGCGACCCAGGATCTCTTTAATTTTGTCAAACTCCTCGGGGCGAAGTCCCAGTTGTTGCGCTTGTTCCAGCGTAGCAATGTGTTTTTGGCTTACTTGTTCAGTCACGGTTGAATGGATTTGGAGTGGCAAAAATGCAGATTATTTGCCATTAAACCGTGCGAAAAGCTTACAAAAATTTAACGTCATTTTCAGCTCGTTGCTAAGGTTTTGACGCTTATTTGGTTTAACCTTGTAAGGTTAATAACATGCGTAAATGAAAAAACTAGTTTTACTGGCATTTGTATTGCCCTTTTTTGTAACAGCCCAAACAACACTCCCAACCCTCTGGAACTTTTCAGATCCCGGTATCGCCACGCCACCAACAGGTTGGACTCCCGGGTTGGGAACTAACGGAAACCTGACATATTCTGGTGCTGCGAACACAGCGGGAAGTGACCAATTCGCCTGCCGTTTGGATGCTACAGGAGAGTATCTTACTATCTGGTTTGCAGAAAAACCCGGAGAGCTTAGCTATTGGGTAAAAGGAACAGCAATCTCTCCCAACCCTCCTTTTACAGGGGTTTTCTCAGTACAGGAGTCTGTTGACGGAAGTGCATGGACAGATATGAAAATATTCACTACAGCCAGTCCGATGACAGGAACCATGACACGCTTTGTAAATACCCCATCGGCAACATCGCGTTATGTTCGCTTTTTTTATACAACAAAAGAAGCCGGAAGCAACGTATCACTGGATAGTGTTATGATCAAAGCAGCACCCCTTCCTCCCGCATTATTATCTGTAAAACAAAACAACACAACTCTTATCAGTGGTAATACTTTTGTAACCGGAAACAATGCCAGTACCTGGTTCACCATCCAAAACAACGGAACAGGAACCGATTTGAAAATTGATAGCATTCTTCTTTCAGGAACACATGCATCTGATTTCAGCATTGGTGCATTTGATAGTACAACAACCTTTGGTGGTGGCAAAGACAGCTTTAATCTGAGCTTCACGGCAGGTGCTCCCGGATCCCGTTTTGCAGCGGTAAAAATATATACAACGGATCTGCAAAACAGCC
>JAZKGH010000264.1:0-31817 GCA_040386055.1 Bacteroidota bacterium | reverse complement strand
TTTTAGTATTAACCTGTATGCAATTGGAGGTTCGTTTGCAACAGAGCCAACAACACAAGTTGCAACAGTTTCCATTAACAACTTACGCACTCATGCCTTCAACGTTTCTAATTCTCAGGCAATAGGTGCTGAACATTATATTATTCTGCGCAAGCCTTCTGCAACACTAGGAGAAGTACCCGTTGACGGTACAACTTATAAACGGGGTGATTATATTGGTGGGGCACAAGTGGCTTACATCGGTGATGATACCGCTTCGTTCAAACCGAATTATATTTTGGCTAATACGGATTACACCTTTGCGGCCTTTGCTTTTAATGGACCTGCGGGATATGAAAACTATAAAACAACAACTCCTGCAACAGCATCAACCACAACTCCGGGCGGACAGCCGGGTAATTATTATGCTTCGGTAAATCCATTATCGACTACTTTTATTACAGACCTAAACGCAAAAATAAAAGTAGTGGATACGGTATTCTATAGCAGTTACGCTCCTGTAATGGTAAACAATTACTTAGCACGCGATACCACGGGCGGTAAAAAAGTAGTAACCTGCGTATACAGTGGCGACCAATATGTATATGAAGATCCGTTTTTGTGGTGGACGGGAACAGGCGGAAATCCTGCAACCTTAACACGTGAGCATACGTTTGCACAAAGCTGGATGCCAACCAATACCGGTGGCTCATGGCCGAATGTGGGTGGTAAAGAAGTTTCGGAATACCACGACTTACACCACTTGTTCCCTACACATCAGGTGAATGCAAATGCCAAGCGTAGCAATAATCCGTTTGGTATCGTAGTAAATGCAACATACACAGCCCCCACAGGTTTTGGAAAGCTGGGAACAGATGCAAATGGTAAAACGGTATATGAACCGAAAGACGAACAAAAAGGAGACCTGGCTCGTGCGCTCTTCTATATGCTGGTAAGATATAATGGCATCAATGGTGTGCAATGGAGAGTACCCTCATCACAGGATATCGCAATCCTTTTGACATGGCACCAACAAGATCCTCCAAGCGCTCTTGAAATTGCGCGTAATGAATACATTTCAACAGTACAGAAAAACCGTAATCCGTTTATTGATAATCCAACATGGGTTGATCGTATCAACTTCAGCAACATGACGTATGTAATGGACCCATCGGCTGAACTTATCAATGTAACAGCTCCGAATGGTGGTGAAAGTGCTTTAGCAGGAAACAACCTTAGAATTAGCTGGACTGCACAAAATGTTGACACTGCAGTTGTAGAATACAAAACGGCAAACACTGGTGCGTGGACTCTAATATCGGATACAACACCCGGTGCCCGTGGTTTCTTAAACTGGACCGTTCCTCCGGTAGTAACTACTGCAGCTAAAGTACGAATCAGTAAAAAATCAAACCTGGCAATAAGTGATAGTAGTAATGGTGGATTTACCATTAATGTTCCTGCCCTTACTCTTGTTTCACCGGTTGGTGGCGAAGTGTGGCGCATTACGATGCCCGGAGATGGTGGCTTTGTGAAGTGGACAGCTGCCTTTGTTGATTCAGTGAATATTCACCTGTACCTCAACGATACATTATTCAGCAGCTATCGTGCAAAAGCGAATACAACTGATTCTTTGCGCATACCTTTCTCCGGCTCATTCCCAACTAATAATCAGGCAAAGGTTAAAATCTCTGCAACAAACGCGAGTCTGTTGGATAGTAGTGACAGCTATTTCACCATCCGTCAGTCAACAGGATTAAATGAGGTGTTGAGTGCTGCTGTTCTTGCTGTTTATCCAAACCCTTCTTCGGGAAGTGTTACGATTGAGGTTAATGATATCTCTATTAAGTCCGCAGCGCTTACTATTACGGATCTTGCAGGACGTATTGTATTGGAAAAAGATATGCAATCATCCGCAACTCTTGAGTTAACCAAACAAGGTGTATACTTTGTGAAACTGCAAACCGAAAAAGGTTCTGTCGTTAAAAAACTCATCATCGAATAATCCATTTTTTCATCAAATAGTAAAATGCCTTTCGCTTAAAACGGAAGGCGTTTTTTTGTTACTTTCGTTTAATGAAAACCACAGATATCCATCAAACCCTCACCTTCCCCACCGATGCTTTGGACCTATACAAGTGTATTATGGATGCCCGCATTCATAGTTCGTTTACGGGTGATGAAACTATTATTGAAGATAAGGAGGGAACCGAATTCAGTGCCTTTGGCGGATACATTACCGGAAAGAATATTGTGCTGGAGCGCGGCAAAAAAATTGTGCAGACATGGAGAGCTGAAGAAGAGGGTTGGCCGCAAGACCATTATTCGGAACTTGTGTTTGTATTCAATAATATTGAGGGTGGTTGCGAGTTGGACTTTTTTCACACAGCCATTCCTGAACACAAAGTCGAGTCTATTGAAAAGGGGTGGACGGAGTATTATTGGGAGCCGTTGCGGATTTATCTTGAGCGTTAATTAGACTGGTGCGACTTTACTTCGACAAAAGAGTAACCTTACCCTCTTCCAGTTTCTTGAGTTCATTCAACATCACCATCTGACAAGGAAACTCTTTTCCATTCGCAAAACGAATCATATACAAGTCGTCCGACATGGATGATTTACTGGCAATCTTTTCAATAAACACATTGGCCGTAGTGATACGTGAACCGGCTTTCTCCCGCTTCATTTGCAGATGATCGGCTGCAGCAGTTGGTGTATGTTCGCTGCCATTTCTAATAAACGTTGCTCCTCTTAAATTGCGAACAAAGGAGATGAGATGATCAATCTTCTGCGTTTCAGAAAGTGTTTGCTGCGCGAACACTTGTGTGGTAACACACAGCAACAATATGGCAATTAGGTTTTTCATGGTGTGGGATCGTGGTGGCATTATCTTCATATCTTGTCACGCGGTTGACATCTTTCTCGTTAATCATATTTGACCCCTTTGGGGTCATGTGAAGGCATAGCCTTCACAATTAACTCTTCCTTGCGACAACAAAAATATCCCAGGTAAAATCCAATCTGTCTTCAGTTAAAAAGAAATCCCTGGTGGTGATATTCATCGTGTCGTTATTCACTTCTTTCAGGTCCTTGCGCATCATGGATGTAAGGAAATTATAAGGAGCAACCAGCCAGCTTGCAGGAATCATTTTGTGAATACCCAATGGATCCAATCGCAATATTTTTTTTGCCCATCTGGCGTTGTCTTCGTAATATTTATTTACGGCCTCATTACCTTGTACACCTTTAATTTCAAAAGAAGGAAACACCTGCCCCATTTCTTTTTTCATTTCATCAAACGTGTATTCGTGCACATGGAAAGGATTGCGAGCAATACTCATTTTTGTATTGGGTGTTGAGCACAAAAAAACACCTCCCGGTTTCAATACCCTGTATACTTCTCTGATGAACTCCAGACGCTCTTCAATATGTTCGATAAATTGAAACGCTGTAATCACATCCATGCTGTCACTTTCCAAAGGAAGCGGTGGCACACTTCCTGATTTGAATGTTAGGTTGGTTTTTGCAGCGTGTTTTTTTCGGGCATCCACCAAGGTGGCTTCGCTGTAGTCAACACCTACCGTTGCGTGGGTATAGTCGGCCAAAAATTGTGTTCCGTATCCGTCTGCACAACCAATATCTGCCGTATCTTTTCCTTTCACAAAATCGCGGGCAAATTCATACGCAAAAAAACATCTCTGAACGGTTACGTTATTACTATCCTCAAAACTTGGTCTTTCTCTGTCGTGCATTGTTGGGTGTTGATTATGTTAATTGTGTTGATTGCGTAATCTGTTAATTGTCTCTTCCCCTCAACTCCTTAATCTCTTAATTCCTCAATTACTTTTCTCAAAACATAAGCGACAAAAATAATCATTTGCATAACTTTGGCTAATCAATTAATATAAAAATGGATTTTAAACACCTCCTCGATTTCCTGACCCGACTTAACAAAAACAACAACAAAGAATGGTTTGATGCTAACAAGAAAGAGTATGAAGCTTTGCGTAAAGAGTGGATCGCTTTTGTGGCTGATAGCATTCAGGCCTTTGGCGCATTCGACCCTAAACTTTTGGCTCTTGAGCCTAAACAATGTATTTTCCGCATCAACCGTGATATCCGTTTTTCAAAAGATAAGTCGCCTTACAAAAACAATTTTGGAATGAGCCTCACCGTTGGCGGTAAAAAGGATGAGTTCTGCGGATACTATCTGCACATTCAACCCGGTGCTTGTTTTATAGCCGGAGGAGCCTATCAGCCTATGCCCGATAAACTTGCTGCCATACGTCAGGAGATCGATTATAATTTTGATTCCTTTAAAAAAATTGTCACCGCTAAAGAATTCAAAGCGCAGTTTGGTGCCCTTTCGGGCGACAAACTTTCCCGTCCGCCTAAAGGATATGATGCCGAAAATCCGGCTGTAGACTATTTAAAACATAAAGGTTTTATCGCCCAGAAAAAACTTGACGATAAAACCATTATGGATAAAAACAATATGAAGGAGTTGGTAAAAAGCGCCAAGACAATGAAACCGATGATTGATTTTTTACGCGAGGCCATCAACGCATAGTCCCTTTTACAGATCTTCGGTATTCTTGAGTTTTCCCATCAGGCTATAAGCGCCTTGGGTTACAACCCTTGCATTGTCGAGTGGTTTATCCGAAGACGTTATAATGGTAAATCCATTTTCGCTGTTCCCCTTTTCAACGGCAATCATTTCAAATGATAATGGTGCGGTTTGAATAAATACATACTCCTTTCCTTCAAACCCAACAATCGCTGCATTCGGCAGTGCCGGTGAGGATTGGTTCGTCATCTCAATCTCCGCTTTCAGATATGTTCCGGGAATCAGTTGTTTGTCTTCTTTATCAATATGACAATGAATTTGCACAGAGCGATCGGGGCGAATTTCACGGCCTATCAGGTGAACATGAGCACTGCGTTGTATTGTCTCATTTCCCAATGTAAACAACACCTTTTGTCCTTCCTTGATAAGCATGATATCTTTTTCAAAAATGGTGAGTTCTGCATGCAGGTGTTCTGTATTTACAATCACAAACATAATTTCGGCCGGTGTTACATACGAGCCCAGGTTCACATTTACCTTGGTTACATAACCGCTAATGGGTGATTTGATTTTGATAACGGATTGTATGCCGTCCTTTTCTATTTGTTTTGGATCCAGCCCTATCAGTTGCAACTTGGCTTTAAGGCCCTGTGTTTTAGCCAACATGCTGGTGTACGTTGCCTTAGCCTGTTGTGCTGTTTTTTGTGCGTTCACCTGTTCGTTTGCAAGATCCGATTGACGCTTGTATTCTGCCTGCAGAAAATCGAGTTGTCCGGCATAATCCAGATAATCCTGTTGCAGTTGAATATAGTCCGCATGTTGCAACTCGGCTATTACTTCGCCCTTTGAAACATGTGAGCCTTGCAACACACCGGTGTTTTTTACAACGCCCTGCATAGGTGCCGAGATGCTTACTTTATTGGTGGGTGGAACATCCAGCATACCGCTTGCCTGTATGGTATTGCTGATGACTTTGGTTTCAACCGTTCCCAATTCAATGCCGGCTTGCTTCCACTCTTCCTGTGACAGCGTTACCATTACCTCTTGCTCTTCCGGAAGCATTGTTCCTGTTTCCGGAGCCTTGTTGTTGGAGCAAGAAAAGAACAGGGTTGATCCAATTATATATAATGTTGTATAGCGTTTCATGTGTTTCTACTTTGAGGTGTAACGTTCAATATTGATAATGGCTTTGTTGTATTCAAACTGCGTTTGAAGATGGTTTTCCTGAATGGAAATTGCTTGTTGAAGATTGAACAAGTGCTGCATCAGACTAATCTCTCCCAGCTGATATGCTTTTTCGGATTGCGTACGAATGAGTCTTGAATTGGGCAATGCCGTATTGTTATAATATGCAAGGTTCCGCTGTGCTTTAAGGTATTGCTTAACCACTTGTTTGTATTGTGCATGAGTGGCAAGCTCTTCCTGTTTTACATAAAATGTGGTTGCCTTAATCTGTGCGTTGTGTGATTTTGCTTTCGCCACATCGGGTCTGAACCACAATGGAAACGAAAGACCTATCATGAATCCCTGAAAACGATTACCTGTCCCGGCTAGTGAGGTTCCTGCATCGTTGAGAGGAACACCATACAAGCTCTGGTTAAAATAACCGATGCGTAAATCGGGTAACGAGCTGTTGGTGCTAACGTTCTTTTCTTTTTCGGCAAGAGTAATTTGTTGTTTTAAGAACAACACATATGGACTCGATGATGCCGACATCGAATCATTCGGAATAACAAGACTCAGCTCTTGCGGAGTGTTTTCCTCTGTGTCCAAAGGTTCTAAGGTATGCAACAGTAAAGCAAGTTGATTTTGCTGCATGATGATTTCATCCAGATTATTTTGCAACTGATTTTTCACATCCAGCCATTTGCTTTCTGCACTTGTTTTTTCCAATAGGGTACCGTCTCCTTTTTGGTGGCGTCTCTCCGAACTGGTCGCAAGAGAGTGGTAGATAGAATCAGTCGCTAGGAGCACCTGTTGTTTCGCTTTAAGATATACAAGGGTGTAGTAAGCTGTTTTAACCTGATGTACGAGTTCGGTGCGGGTAAGCGTCACCTTAAGTGCGGCCGATTCAACACGTGCGCTCCCAAGGGCTGATTTGGCAACCATTACACCAGGGAATGGAATCCCTTGTTGAATAGTGACGTTGTTGTCGTTTTTGTAAAACCCGTTGTATTGTCCGTACATCAAACTTACATCTGTTTTAGGAAGTTCAGTTGATAGCCGTTTCTGGTAAACGGCTGCTTCTTTTTCCTGTGATGCGGCCATCAATGTTTGATTCTGCTGCAGCGCCTTTTTAATTGCATCATCAAGTGATATTGTTGTGGGTTTTTGTGCCATACTTGTAACAGAAATCATCAACATTCCGATAACCATTGCCACTTTGGTTGTTACTTTTTTTGACTTTCTTTTTTCAACAAGGAGATATAAGCAGGGTAACACAAGCAGCGTAAGCAGCGTTGCTGAAATCAAGCCGCCAATCACTACCGTGGCCAATGGTTTTTGTACCTCCGCACCACTTCCGTGAGATAGCGCCATTGGTAAAAACCCGAGAGATGCCACAAGCGCAGTCATGATTACCGGACGCAAACGGGTGTGTGTTCCCTCCCGAATGATGGTTATGATATCTGTTATTCCTTTTGCTTTAAGTTGATTAAACTCGGCAAGCAACACAATACCATTGAGAACCGAAACGCCAAAAAGCGCAATAAAACCAACACCTGCCGAAATGCTGAATGGCATATCGCGCACCCAAAGTGCAACAATACCACCAATAGCCGAAAGCGGAATAGCAGTGTAAATAAGCAATCCTTGTGTAACCGATTGAAAGGTAAAAAACAGCAGCAGAAAAATAAGCAACAGTGCAACAGGAACAGCTATCATCAAGCGGTTTGTTGCCTGTTCTAAATTTTTAAATGCGCCTCCGAAAGTTGCATAATAACCTGGTTCAAAGCGTATGTTTTGTTGCATCTTTTCTTTGATTTCATTTACTACACTTTTCACATCTCTACCTCGTACATTCAAGCCCACAACAATTCTGCGTTTAGCGTCATCGCGCTGAATTTGATTCGGCCCGGTTACAAAATGTATGTCTGCAACCTGTTGTAATGGAACCTGCATACCCGATGGTGTGTGAATGTATAGTTGCCTTACATCATCAATGCTTTGTCGGTTGCCTTCATCCAGCCTTACTACAATATCAAAGCGCTTTTCGCCTTCATACAACAGACCGGTACTTTGGCCGGCAAATGCGGCATTGATGGTTTGGTTTACTTCACTAACACTCACTCCAAACTTGGCTAACTGGTCACGTTTGTATTGAACCACTATTTGAGGCAAGCCCGTTACTTTTTCTACATAGATATCTTTAGCCCCATCAATATTGGGTACCAGCGCTGCTATTTCATCTCCATAGCGCCTCAGCTCATTAAGATCTTCCCCATACACTTTAATCACCACATCTTGCCGTGCACCGGTCATCAACTCATTAAAGCGCATTTGAATGGGTTGTTGAAAACCGTGATTGACCCCCGGAAGCTGCTTGAGTGCTTCTGCCATTTTATCTGCCAGCTCTGCTGGTGTTTTGGCTTTTGTCCATTGATCTTTATCCTTTAAAATAACCATCAGGTCACACGCCTCTATTGGCATGGGGTCAGTTGGAATTTCTGAAGAGCCCACTTTGGAAACAACCTCTTTCACTTCATCCGGAAATTCGGTCAATAATATATGTGAGCTTTTTGTTGCCGCATCAATAGTTTCGCTTAAGCTGCTTCCTAATAATATTCGTGTATCTATAGCAAAGTTGCCTTCATCCAGCGTAGGAATAAATTCCGCTCCAAGTGAGTTGAACAACGCTAGGGCTCCAGCAAAAAGAAATACAGAAATCAATACAATTGAACGGGCTTGTTTCAGCGTCCATTCAAGCACCGGGTGATACGCGCGTTGTATCTTATCCATTATCCTGTCGGCAATCGTTCTTTTTACTATCGTGTTTTTGCTTAGAAACAATGCGCTCATCATGGGCACATAGGTAAGTGATAACAAGAAGGCTCCGACAATGGCAAAGCCCACTGTTTGTGCCATCGGTTTAAACATCTTTCCCTCAACACCCACCAACGCTAATATTGGCAGGTACACAATAAGAATAATAATTTCACCAAATGCAGCAGCATTTCTTATTTTACTCGCGGAGTCAAACACCTCTTTATCCATTTCCTTTTGGGAAAGCCTTCCTCCTTTTCGCAAGGCTAAGTGGTGCATTGTTGCTTCCACAATAATTACAGCACCATCAATGATCAACCCGAAGTCAATAGCACCCAGGCTCATCAGATTTCCTGATACACCAAATACATTCATCAGCGAAATTGCAAACAACATTGCCAATGGAATAACAGATGCCACAATAAATCCGGCTCGAAGATTACCCAGAAAAAGCACCAGAATGAAAATAACAATCAGCGCTCCTTCTGCAAGATTTTTTGTTACTGTACCGATAGCATTGTTTACGAGTTTCGTACGATCCAGAAAGGGTTCAATGGTCAAACCTTCCGGAAGCGTTTTTTCAATTTGATCAATGCGTTCTTTTACATTGTTAATCACCTTCGAAGAGTTTGCACCTTTCAACATCATCACTACTGCACCTACAACTTCTCCTTTGTCGTTGTAGGTCATTGCGCCATACCGGGTGGCAAAACCTTCCCTCACCTCTCCCACATTTCGAATCAATACCGGAGTTCCGTTTTCTGTTGATTTTACAAGGATGTTTTCAATATCAAGGGTATTCTTGATTAACCCTTCCGACCGGATATAATATGCGTTGGGTTTTTTATCAATATATGCTCCGCCAGTATTCTGGTTGTTTTCTGAAAGCGCCTGAAACACTTCTGCAATAGTAGTGTTCATGCTTTTTAATTTGTTCGGATCAAGAGCTACTTCGTATTGCTTCAGTTTTCCGCCAAAGCTCCCTACATCAGCAACTCCTTCCACTCCCAATAGTTGTCTTCGTACTATCCAATCCTGAATGGTACGCAAATCCGTTACTGAGTATTTAGACTCATATCCCTTTTTTGGACGAACAATATATTGATAAATTTCGCCAAGTCCTGTGCTTACAGGAGCTAATACCGGAGTGCCTACTTCGGGTGGAATAATATTTTTGATCGTATTCATCCGTTCGGCAATTTGCTGGCGCGCCCAATAAACGTCTACGTGTTCTTTAAAAACAACGGTTACTACACTGAGCCCGAAACGCGAAAACGAACGCACCTCTTCCACATCGGGTATGGTTGCAACGGATTGTTCAACCGGAAAAGTCACCAACCGCTCAATATCGAGGGCAGACTGGGATGGCGCAACCGTTAATATTTGTACTTGATTATCTGTAATATCGGGAACTGCATCTATTGGTAGTTGTGTAACAGAGTATCCTCCCCACGCCAATAGTGCAATCATGAGCATTCCCACTACCAATTTGTTGGTAATGGAGAATCTTATAATTCGATTCAACATGTGTTTTGTTGATTAATAAAATGAATGAATGCACGCTTTTCAACCGGAAATCCGGATGTGAAAACGACTATAAATTAACAGTATGAAAACTGCTTGCGTGGTGGTTGAAAGATTGTGTGGTGCAGGCTATAGTTATATTCGTTTTTAACCTCTTTTGGTTGTAAGGATGGTTCGCTAATAGTAGCGTTCAAAACAATTTGGATCGTCTCTGAAACAAACAATATGTTCACGCAACAAGTATGAAACAGGGGAAGATCCTCGTGGTCTTCTTCTTGTTTATGCGCAGAGTTTTGATTGTAGTGCATCGCTAAAAAATCCGAGAAGCTCAGTTGCCCATGCCCCGGAGTTTCCTGGTGATGTTTATAATGATGAATAAGTGCCGGAATTTTATGAAGCTCAGAAATACCCTGACCCGGTAATATAGCCGTTAGCACAGCTATACAAATGGCAATATAGGCAATTCTTTTTTTCACGTTTTCAACACGAAAGTAATGCCTTTTGGTAATATATGCGTTGGGGGTCTTTGTTTTAAAATTTTGGTTGAGTCTCGTTAAGGCAGAATGCCGGTCGAACAATATATACCCCCGTTCGGCACAGAAATGGAACGAGTTGACACAATTCTTCATCTACAAGCATTTTTTAATGCCGTTTTAATTTCTTTGCACTTAACATTGTGCTATAAATATTAAGAATAAATTAAGAAATAATCCTTAATTTCGTTCTACAAAAAGATAATACAGTACACTACGTACTAAAGAAGCACATAGGGGTTAACGTGCAAAAGCCGTTGGACCATCGCAAGATGGTCCGCGGCTTTTAACTTTATAACGGTTTCCGTATGTTGCACAAATGAATAATCCTGCACCACACGAGCTTATGGTTACTAAAACCGCCCGTTATTACACATTGGGGAGCTTAACTGATAAAACGCAAGAAGTGTGGATTGTATTACACGGTTATGCGCAACTTGCTTCCGACTTTCTCCTTTCGTTTACAATCTTGGATACCGAATCGCGCTTTATCATTGCTCCTGAAGGGCTGAATAAGTTTTACGCCAAGGGGTTTGGAGGAAAACCGGCAGCAAACTGGATGACAAGTGAAATGCGTGAATCGGAAATCAAAGATTATATTCTGTACCTAAATACGTTATATGAAAACATAAGGTTGGGTGAGGGTAATAAAAAAGTTGTGTTATTTGGGTTTTCGCAGGGTGTGGCTACTGCTACCCGCTGGCTTCACCATACTGAGCACCGTGTTGACGAGCTAATTATATATGCAGGTGAAATAGCGGCTGAGCTGCGAAATCCAATTTCCCCGAAACTTACATCCATACCCATAACCTATGTTACAGGTGATGCCGACCGATTGATTGAACCCGGCAAACTTGATGAGGTAAAACAGCTGATGAGGTTTTTAAACGCCCACGAGGTGATCTTTTCCGGTGGGCACGAAGTAAAACAAGATGTGCTGCAATTGATTGCAGGTTTTATACGGCAGAACTAATTCTTTATAGTAAGCTGTTTAATGTGATGGCCTCTTTTTTCCGGTTGTTATAAAAACTTATATCTAATGCCTGCTGCAAGGGTTAGGGAGTATCTGATATCTTCATTGTTTATGAACATTTTGCTTACGTTAAACATTTGTTTTTGTACGGTTAGCTCCAGATTAATGCCTTTATAGATATTGCCTGAAATGCCCGCCAATATACCTAAGTCCCACCGGTTGTGCATTCCATCAATTACCGGTGTGGCATAATAGCTAATATCGCTATATGTTTCTTTTCCTGCTCTGTTGTAAGTGGTTTCATCTTGAAAAAGCCTGTAATTGCTTTCCAGTAAATACCCTGGTACCAATCCAAAAATAAATTCCAGTTTTTTATAATGATACGCAGCGCAAATTGGGGTTTCCAAATAACTAAGGCTATGTTCATAAGTGATGCTTTTATAATAAGCATTTTTTACAAATACTGCTTCGCTCCTGGTAAAGCCCTTTTCACACAGCTGTATACCAGTAGTTACTGATAGTTTAGCGGTTAACGGGATAGAATATTGCAGATTGAACAGGATAGAAGAAGTACCCCTTCTTGCATCTCTTGTAGATGAGAAGGGGCTTCTTTCTGCTTGTGTAATTGAAAAGGTATATGCTGACTTAAAGGAAAGCCTTTGATACCACTTAACATCTTGGCTAAATGTTATTATCGGACTTACCAACAATATTGACAGCAATACTTTTTTCATTTTTAAAATTCTCCTGTACATTCATACTCGTGCATAAACCCATCTGTTCCTATTGCATTGCATTTAAATACAATTTTCGGATCGCCAACAACTGTAATAGTATATTCTATTGTTCCCGATACATCTCCTCCATAGCTAATAATAACATTTATTTTTTTGGGGTTTGTTCCATCACATACAACTTTTACCTTTTCGCAAAACGGGTTTGTGGTAACACATCTTAAGCACTCGGGTGGGTCATTTACTTGCATATAGAGAAAACAATCCGTTGATGGCGGTAGGTTGGGGTCTTGAGGATAATATGCAGGATCTCCGTAACAGAATGTTAATTTTGTTTTTGCCGTTTGTGTTCCTTTACAATTAACCCAATTTGGGTCATTTGATTTGCAATTGGTCCACGTTACATCATACGTTTTTATTAATTGTCCTTTCATAATACCATCAGTACCAGAAACACACTCTCCACAATATGGACTTACTTTGGTATCACAAAAACAGCCACCACTTCCTTTAAAAAGTTTTTTAGATTGGCTTGTATCTCTTAATGCCGTGCTATCCAGCTCGACCAGGTCTTTAGTATTCTTACAGGAATTTAGCATACCCAACAGGAGGGTTGTGCACAGTAACACCAGCGTTATTCTGCGCACGGGGTTTTGTTTTTTCATATTATTTCAGTTTAAAGGTTAAGATGAGACTTGTTTTAAGTGTTCTATAGGGATTAAATAAAACCTCAAAGTATTTAGGGTTTTGAATAACTTCATAACTAACAACTCCTTCTATACCCATTATGCTATTTATCCTGTATCCTATATTAAATGCGGGAGCTATATTTACCCGGTGAAACGGGGATGTATAATTATTAGATTGCTCTAACACGTACTTTAATGAGCTGTTATAGCTTTCTGTTGCCAGCGGATACTGGGCAGGGGGAGGATAGTTTCCAACCAGCCTTTGGTTGAATTGTGTATTCATTAAGTACGATACAATAAACCCTGCTCCGATTGACGTGTGTTTTTGTTTTTTACGCACAAAGAATTGTGCTTCAATATACTGGTGTTTAAGTTCTGTTTCTAAACTTATTTTTTCTGTTTCAGGCCCATTTGACCAATTTGATGTATAGTCAATTTCATTTTTATAATTACTTATATTTAAGTAGTTATAAGATAAACAGAACCATATAAAACTATTGTTTAAAAAACTCTTTTCTGTTGAAAATCCCAACATTGCTCCATATATGTTGGCATTACTTATTTCATAATCACCTTTGGGTTTAATAAGGCCTGTGGTTGCCCCGGTAATAATATCATAAGAAGTTGTTTGTTGATTTTGGGCTTGTGTTGTAAAAAACAATAAACTGCAAAAAACAACATGTAAGATGGCGTGAGTTGTTTTGGGGTTTATCATATAACAAATATGATAGTTTATTTCATAAAAACAAAATCTTTATTCTCCGCTGAACTGTTTAATAAATCTCGTATCATTAATACTGAATAGCCGGAGATCTTTTACTTCATAAAGCAACATTGTAATGCGCTCTACGCCCATTCCAAAAGCAAATCCTGAATATTCCTCCGGATCAATATTATTCAGGGTTAATACATTGGGGTCAACCATGCCGCATCCTAATATTTCTACCCATCCGGTGTGTTTGCATACATTACAGCCACTTCCTTTACAAATCATACAGGATATATCCATTTCTGCAGACGGTTCGGTAAATGGGAAATAACTAGGGCGGAATCGTACTTTAAACTCTTCTCCGAACATTTCTTTAACAAACTGATAGAGGGTTTGCTTTAAATCGGCAAACGATACATTCTTATCAATATACACAGCATCAATCTGGTGAAAGAAACAATGTGCACGAGCAGAGATTGCTTCATTGCGATACACACGACCTGGCATTACCGCGCGCAGCGGAATTTTTTTCTGCTCCATCAGCCTTACCTGAACACTTGTACAATGTGTGCGCAACGAAAAATTTTTATCAATAAAAAAGGTATCCTGCATATCCCTCGCAGGATGATTTTCCGGAAAATTTAATGCAGAAAAATTATGCCAATCATCTTCTATTTCCGGACCCTCTGAAATGGTAAATCCTAATTTATTAAAAATAGATAATATCTTATTTTGAACAATGGATAATGGGTGGCGTGCACCTATTTCATTTGACTCTCCGGGTAATGTTAAATCAACAGTCTCCTCTTTTTTTGTTTTACCGGTGTTGAATATTTCCTGCGCTTCAGACAATTTACCTTCTGCTGCTTGTTTCAACTCATTCATCACTTTTCCAACTTCTTTTTTTTCGGTATTCGCAATGGTTTTAAATTCTTCAAACAAATCATTCAATATTCCTTTTCGGGAAAGGTATTTTAATCGAAATTGTTCCGCCTCATCGGCCGAACGGATTTCAATTGTGGCTACTTCACTGATTACGTTTTTTAATTTATCGATCATGTCTGGCATCATTCAAGGGTTCAAATCTAAAATAATTTGGTTAATCATTTTCACACCGATG
Source organism: Bacteroidota bacterium (assembly GCA_040386055.1). Classification (GTDB taxonomy): domain Bacteria; phylum Bacteroidota; class Bacteroidia; order UKL13-3; family UKL13-3; genus UKL13-3. The sequence continues at coordinate 17,008 of JAZKGH010000264.1, read as the reverse complement.
TATATCCTAAAAGGTTATTTATATAAATGTTATTTATTATATAGGCTGTGAATAGATGTATAACTTTTTTTCAAATGATTGTTTTATTACTAATTCATACTCTGTTAACACTTAATTAACATTGTAATTTATTGATTATCTTATCTATTTATACCTTTATACACGTTGTTCATAACCTGTACCCACATAAGTTTAGGGATAAATAAACAGGACTAAATATGTTGATCTTTACTGTCTAACAATAGAACAACCCATAGGTAATCAACATCCGCTTTTTTAAGGAAACTAAAATGTTGTTAAATACTGCTCTATTGACAAGCTATCCACACTAATCCACAATCTTACTCATATCAATTGTCTGTTCAAGATCCCAGTATGCACGAAGTGTTAGTGGTTCAGGGTAATAAAACACTTGCTCAGGCTGTTTATAGGCCATATAATCACCGTTATCCCAAATTCCATTTGTATTTATATCTCGGATGAATTTAATTCGGTATTTGGCAGGTAATACATAATCAATATTAATATTAGTGGATTGAGTGATAATAAAGGTTTTATACACTTTTGTGTCAGATTCATCTATTAACTGCAGTATATATTGATATGCATCTTTAGGATGAGTAACAGATAAAGCAAGTGTGCTATAGTCTTTTAATGATTTAGCTGTAAATGATAATTTCTCGGTTTTGGAGTAGTTGTTATAAATATCTCGGATGGCCGAATCATTGAGTATTAGTGAGTATTTAACCTTCTCTTTTATGGGGTAATAGAGTTGGATAGATTCTTTATTTTTAGATGTTATAATAAGGGGTTTTACTAGAACTGAATCTTCTATTAGTTTTAGTTTGGATGTATCTGTAGTAAATGTATCAAAGGGATGATTAAGAATAATACCGAATGTATCATTGAGTTCAATATCTTTTTTAAGTATGATATCTAATTTACCAACCTTAGTATTTTTACGGGGCTTAATCAATACAGTTGAATCAAATTGAGGTGTATGGAAATTAAAAAGAATACTGTCTGTTTTCCAGGTTGGATTATATAAAGTAATAGTATCAATTCCGTCTTTCCCTTTTTTGAACCAGGTTTGAAATGTGACAGGAATAACAGGTTTAATAGCAATACCTGTAGGCTTGTATACTACGAATGTGAAACGCCCGGGTTCTCTTGAAAACGTATCTATAAGACGATTTATAACATATGCATTGGGCTTAAAATAAAAGAAAGGTTTAAGGAGCAATGTATCTGTAGTAGCAATAGGTTTATTATAGAAAGCAATCAATTCAGAAGGATCATATTTTAGGTTTTTATTTTCATCTTTAAACACAACCAACTTGAATATTTTATTCGGAAGATTAGGCAATATGAATGATCCGTCACCATTGCTTTTAGTAAAGTAATGTGGCTTTTGTTTGAATATGGTTGAGTCTGTAAAACTGTCAACAGGATAGAGGCAAACAGATAAACCCTTTTCCGTTTTCAGGTCAAAAGCGTGTTTGACGGAGCCTTTAATAGTCAACGTGTCGATAACTGATCCGGTAGAAAAAACATAACTGTAATTGCCCAAAACAGTGGATTCGTGATTATCTGCAATGCTGTTGCCAAAGTTAATGGTATAGGTGGTATTGGGTTTGAGTTTACCCATTAATTGAATACTAATTGATTTACCGGATACAGTAAATACAGGTTTCTCCTGCATGGGTGGAGAAATAACAATCTGTTCTTCAGCATCCTTTAGCTGAACGTACTCATCAAACTTTAAGACTATTTTTTGTTCAGTAAAAGAGGTGGTTTTATTTACTGGCAATTCCTTTTCAATCTTTGGTGGTTGTATATCTTTTGCCCCACCTGTAGGAGCTACAATTTGTGCACACGAAGCCAACAAAAGAATACATACAAATAATGCAGTTCGTATAGTAGACGACCGGATTAATAATGACATCGTATTATTTAGGTTTAACAACAAATAATAAGCTCGAATAATCCTTTTTAACAAATGCATTAAGTGTGGAAACAGTACCCGAAACAGCACCTCTCACAAAAGATAATCCATTACCCTTATGTACTTCACTTCTCATACTGATATAAGGCGCATCAAATAACATAGGTTTAGTGTCAACCACTTCAAAACCGTGTTTTTCCATTAATAAACCAAAGCTTTTTTGGTTAAAGTGGTATAAGTGTCGTGGAACATCATAACCATCCCAAAACTCTTTATAATGCTTAGCATCCCAACTATCAGAATTAGGTACGGCAATAAATAATGTTCCTGTCGGTTTAAGTATTTTTTTTAGTTGTTGCATACGTTCATTCAATAAATGAATATGCTCCAACACATGCCACTGTGCAATTACATCAAAGGAATGAGCTTCAATAGTATCAAGTTTATCTTCATTCAATACACTGTAACCAAATTTATTTTTAACGTAATCAATAGCCTCCTGACTAATATCTACACCTAATGCATCAAAGGTATTATCCTTGATAACACCGTCTAGGAAGTAACCCAATCCGCAGCCCAAATCCATTAACTTTCCGGAAGCATGAAAGGATTTAATAAGCTTTAGTTTTTGTTTGATACTGTAATCTCTTACCACATCATAAACCTTGTACATAAAAGAGAAATTCTTTTTATCACCGGCATGTGAAACATAACGATCGCTTTGATAATACGGTCCTATTTCAGCAGCCCCGGGTCTGGGATTAGTGAACAAAAAGGAACAAGTGTTGCAGCGTTGCAGATCGAAAGATTCTCCTGTTGCAACAAAATCTTTACACGTTAATTCTTTTGAAAGAAGAGTACTCCCGCATACAAGGCAGGTGATAAGGTTTTCCATTACAGCAAATAAAACGAAATTAACAGAGCGATTAACAGGATTCTAAAAAATATTCTATTAAACAACTAACGACCCAAATGAATCATTAATACTGAAACATCGGCAGGAGAAATTCCGCTGATTCGGGAGGCTTGGCCAAGCGTTTTTGGCTTTTGTCTATTCAATTTCTCTCGAGCCTCTTTGGACATTGATTGTATATTGGAATAATCAAAATCGTCTATAATCTTAATGTCTTCAAGCCTGTTTATTTTATCGGCCAGTTGTTTTTCCTTTTCCAAATAACCCTCATATTTCAGAAGTATTTCTGTTTGCAAAAGTGTTTCGATATCACAACCAATTACAATGTTTTGCACAAGCGGCAAAGCCTGTATCATATCATTAAGTGAAACCTGCGGGCGACTTAAAATAGCGTCCAGCTTATAGTTCTGAGGTACAGGAGAGGTTCCTAAATGCTCCAACATTGGATTTACTTCAGATGGCGTAATGGATGTTTTTTTAAATTGTTTAACCAGACTGTCGGTCTTCAAAATCTTTTGTTGCACAGCCTCCAATCGCTCATCAGAAGCCAATCCAAGCTTATGACCCATCTCTGTTAACCTAACATCTGCATTATCCTGACGTAGGAGGATACGGTATTCTGCCCGGGAAGTGAACATCCTGTAAGGCTCGTCCGTCCCTTTATTTACAAGATCATCAATTAATACACCGATATATGCTTCTGATCTTTTTAGGATGAAAGACTCTTTATTTGCAACTTTTTGGTGAGCATTAATGCCTGCAATTAAGCCCTGACACGCAGCTTCTTCATAACCCGTTGTACCATTAATTTGTCCTGCAAAAAAGAGGTTTTCAATTAAGTGAGTCTCTAAGGATAACTTAAGCTGTGTTGGTGGAAAATAGTCATATTCTATTGCATAACCGGGGCGGAACATTTTCGCATTTTCAAATCCCGGTATTAACCGAATTGCTTTGAATTGAATATGATCAGGCAGTGAGGTAGAGAACCCGTTTACATAGATCTCAACGGTATTCCAACCTTCAGGTTCCACAAAAATCTGATGTCTGTCACGCTCAGCAAAGCGATTAATCTTATCCTCAATGGATGGACAATACCTTGGTCCAAGCCCCTGAATACGTCCCGCATACATCGGAGATTCATCAAATCCGGTTCTCAGTATATCATGCACCTTCTCATTTGTGTATGTTATCCAACAAGGGCGTTGGTTCTCTTTGGTAACAGGTTTTGTTTCGGATGAATAGGAAAATTTACTTGGGTTTTCGTCCCCATCCTGGCGCTCCATCAAATCATAGTTTAATGTTCTTCCGTCAATGCGCGGAGGTGTTCCGGTTTTCATGCGGCCACTCTCAAAACCCAATTGTATTAATTGTTCGGTTAAACCAGTGGCGGCTTTTTCACCTATACGTCCACCACCAAACTGCTTGGTTCCGATATGAATAATTCCATTCAAAAATGTTCCATTTGTTAGTACCACAGCATCTGATTCAATGCGCTGTCCCATTCCGGTAATAATACCCTTCACGCGCCCATCTTCAACAATCAACTCACGAACCATATCTTGCCAGAAATCCACATTCGAAGTCTTCTCCAAACGTTCTCTCCATTGAGCAGAAAAGACCATTCTGTCATTCTGGGTTCTTGGACTCCACATCGCGGGTCCCTTTGAGAGATTCAACATGCGGAATTGTATGGTTGATTTGTCGGAAACAATCCCGGAATAGCCGCCTAAAGCATCAATTTCCCGCACTATTTGCCCCTTGGCAATTCCTCCCATTGCAGGATTGCAGCTCATCTGGGCAATCTTGTTCATATCCATGGTGATCAACAGCACCTTAGAGCCAAGGTTAGCAGCAGCAGCTGCTGCCTCACAGCCGGCATGCCCCGCACCCACAACGATTACATTATATTTATTAAACATTTGATTATCAGAATATTAGTAAACAATTTCACGTGAAACATGGAATTATTTACCGAACAAAGATAAGTAAAAATCCTCTTTCTCCCTCATGAGCCGTGTATCTGCGGGTTTTTTATCCTTATATCCGCAGAGGTGTAATACACCATGAATGATGACGCGGTGTAATTCATTTGAAAGGGTTTTGCGTTCCGTTTTGGCATTGTCTTTTACACGATCAACGCTAATGTAGATATCTCCAGAAACAACATTGTTTTCGCTGAAATCGAAAGTAATAATATCTGTATAATAATCGTGATTGAGATGTTCCTTATTTACCGATAGGAGATACTCATCACTACAGAAGTTGAATGATATTTCACCAAGAGTTTTCTTCTCTCTTTTTATAGAGGCCTCTATCCATTTTCGGATAAGACTTTTCTGCCTTATAATGTAGGTTGTATCAACGGTATTGAAGGAAATTTCACTAGTTAAGTAAGGTAACAAAACCGATGAAGACTTTTTCTTTTTCTCTGACATTGCTACTTAATATATATATTTTGTAATAATACACACCAGGTGTGTTTAAGATTCCATTAGAGTCTTTTCCATCCCAACCTTTTCTTATTCCATCCATACTGATAAGTTGTGATCCCCATCGATCATATATTTCCATACGTGAACGGTCGTAATCTATAAAGCGCCCTTCGGGCCTGAATGCTTTATTTACTCCATACGGGTAAAATGCATTGGGTATAAAAACAGTTGGTTGCCCGATGGCACACCCATGGGTTGAAAAGGAGTGTTCCGGATTTCCATTAATATCACCATTAACCTGCACGGCCTCCACATAATAGCAAATGCCAGTTTCTCCAACCTCAGAAGGCAGGGCTTCATCAATGTATGACGAGTCTGTTCCGGAAACCGTGGTAAGGAAAGAATAATTTATATTTCCATTATCGTCACTGGTTCCTCGATAGAGATTATAATAATCTACTCCAGTGTTCCACGTGAAATATGGCTCCCAATAGATCTGGTTTTTTAGGTCACGACCAATTGCGGTTAATTCAGAATATCTTGATTTGTTTGTTGATGGAAACTCTTCATTGCACACATTGGTTGCCGTGGCCATAAAATACTTTTGAGAACGAATGAAAGGAATAGTAGTGCTGTATTGGGTTATGGTTTGAGTTGTTGGAGAAATGATAGCAACGTTTTCATAGGTGCCATTTAAACTACTGCTACTTTTAATGGTGTATTTGGTAACCTCTTCATTGGGATTGTATATATGTATAATGGTACTTTGTTCTGATGGCTGATCAATGGATACAACGGAAAGATATGAATTAGCGGGTTCTGCTCGAAGCCTGGTCATAACCTCAACACTATTTGATGAGGAAGAAATAATTCTTCCAGGAGCGTCTTTAAAAGCTCGTATGAAATAGCGATATCTTGTTCCTAGCGCTATTAAATGCTTATAGCTTGTTTGTGCTGCATCAATAGAGTCAACAAATTCATATTCTCCGGACTCGGTTTGTCTGTAGATATAATATTTACGAATAGCATTCCAGCCAATATAAGGGGTCCATGAGAGATTTGCCTGCCTTGCACAGGTATCCCAATTTACACTTAAGTACATGGAAACGTGCTGGTTAATCTCAAAAACGGTTTCCAAACCGCAGCTATCAACACAGCTTAAATCGTATCTAAGGGGCTCTGTAGCAGGACTTGAGCCTATTCTGGTGTCAATATAAAACGTATCTTTACTGAAAGGAAAAATGGGGGTATTAACCCCACGGACACTATATAGTTTGAAATAGGAAAAGTCAGGCGAATGATTCATTGTCCACCCAATATGAGGAGTGTTTGTGATTGGATCTATGCTTACAGAATCCAAAATAACGGTACCTGGAGGGATTCTATCCACTGGAATGGTATCCGAGCGAGTTTCAAAATCCGGCCCACAACTATCAATAATCGTAATAAAATAAGACCAGTTTTTCGTTCCACCACTGTTGGCATCAACATGAGTGAATTGATTTGCATTCTTAAAGGGAATAGAATCAATCAATGTAAAGGGTCCAAAGGAGCCAATTCTGCCCCAAATTTTATATTGGAAATACTTACTACATGTGTCTGTAGAAGGGGTAAAGTAGATCTCATTATTGAGCCCATTTACGCAAATGCGCCTTATTTTGACAGGTGTATCTGCGAAGGCAAACAGAGACACAAAAAGAGAAAAACAGATTAGAGAAAGACGAAACTTCATGTTATGTGCGGCCAACAATTACAGTTGTAAGATCTCTTTCCTGCAAATACATATTTGCGAGCTCCTGTATTTCAGATGCAGAAATAGATCTAATAGTTTCAACGAATTCTCCGTAATAATCATATGTGAAACCATAATCCAATATCATTTTATATCGGTCTGCCAATGAAAAGGGCCCATCAATACTTCTTAAAAATGAACCGAGAAGGTAATTCTTAACCAAAGTAAGCTCTTCATTTGCTATTTGGTTTTCACGAAGGTTTGCTACTTCTTTCAGAATTTCAGTAACCCCTGTATCGCGTAATTCATTGTTCATTTCGGTTTCAATATAGAACGCACCACCATCCCAATAGGATTCCATAGCGGAATAGATTCCATAAGTTAGACCCTTTTCCTCCCGAATATTCTTCATGAGTCGTGACCCAAAAAATCCACCCAGTGCCATATTCAACACCTGCATTTTCTTAAAATCGGGATGTTTTCTGCCGAATAATTTGCGCCCAATCCTGATGGCCGACTGAACAGAATGTTCGTTTTCCAAGAGTATTTTCTCAGGAGCGTTGTTGCTCAAAACAATCTTTCTGGCAAGAACAGGGGAGTTAGTAAGATGGGAAAGGGAAGCTTCCAGCTGGGACAAAATAGCTCCGGAAGCCTCTCCGGAAACCATGACATATTTAATGCCGGGAAGGATGTTTTCCCTATAAAACGAAGACACCGTTTCACGTGAAATGTTTGTGTAATCTTCTTGATTTACAGGGCTTCCATAGGCATTTTCTTTTCCAAAAATGGAACAGTAGAAGGCCCTTCTGTTTAGGAATGAATTGCGCTGTTGATTTACAGACAACCGCTGAATGGCATTGGTTTTGTATGTATCCAAATCCTTTTCCGGAAAGCTGCAATCGGTTAAAACCGCAAGAATATATTCCATAACCCGGGGCAAAAACTTGGGCAAACAATACAGGGAAAGTTGTGCATCATCTACATTTGTTTTGGACTGTAAATAGGCTCCGAATGCATCAAGCTTGTCGGCAAGTTGTTTGGCCGTATATTTAGATGTTCCCTCTGTAAGTAAACTTCCGGTTGCAGTTGCCTGACCATTCAAAAGTTGATTTCTTAAGCCGGCATTAAATACAAAATCAACCTTTAATACATTGCTTCCAGGAACGTGTATATAGTGAAATGGAATATTGTTTTTGGTTTGGAGGCTAGACCCCTGAATCAAATTCATAGATGAAATGCTACTGCTTTCAGGAGCAATTGTTCTGTTTAAATTATCCATTTTGTTTTGCTAAATAATGAAGGGTAGAACAATTGTTATGGCTAAACAGTTCTTTTGCCACACGTGAAATATCCTGAGTTGTGATGGTTCGGTAACGATTCGCTTCTTCATTTACCAGGTTAATATCACCCAATAAGCAGGTATAAGCAAGCTTCATGGCTTTGTTTAAAATACCGATATCATTGAAACGGATATTGGTTTCGGTTTTGTTTTTTACCTTTTCCAACTCTATCTCGGGTACACCATTTTCACAGAAAGTTGAGAGGAGTGATTCAATAGCCTGTTCACCATCTTGAATTGAAACCCCGGAAAGCAACTTTCCTTCAATCACAATTAATCCGGCATCAATGTCTCCGGTTAGGTAACAATCAAGTTCGCTAAACAATCTGTTTTCCTTAACAAGAGCATCGTATAATCTGGCAGATTTTCCGGAACCCAGAATGTCTGAAATGAGATCTGTAGCATAATAGTCGGCATGATTTCTTGGAACAGTATGATAGGATTTTACCAACAAATCAAGAGGCACATTCGACTCAATTTTTTCTATACGAGGTTCAAGTTGTTTCGGTTCTTGTTCGTATTTGGGTTTTTGAGATGGTTGAGAAGGAATAGGACCAAACCATTTTTGAGTTAATTCTGTTGCCCTTTCGAGGGTAATGTTTCCTGCAATAACCAGAATTGCATTGTTTGGGCAATAGAAGTTTTTGAAGAACGCCTTCACGTCATCTAATGTAGCATCCTGAATATGGGAAACCGCTTTGCCAATAGTGGGCCAGCGATAGGGGTGAATCTTATAAGCCAAAGGCAACAACCGCAACCAAACATCTCCATAAGGAGGGTTTAAATAACGCTCTTTATACTCTTCAATAACTACATTTTTTTGAATATCAAGTGATTGCTGACTAAAATCAAGACTTAGCATTCTGTCCGATTCCAACCAAAACCCGGTTTCAATATTAGGAGCGGGCAACGTAAGGTAATAATTGGTAATATCATTACTTGTAAAGGCGTTGCTTTCTCCTCCTGCAAATTGAAGAGGAGTATCAAATTGAGGAATATTAACGGAGCCACCAAACATGAGGTGTTCGAACAAATGAGCAAAACCGGTTTTGTCAGGATGCTCAAATTTTGACCCGACATCGTACAAAATATTCAGAACACAAAGTTGAGTAGACACATCTTCATGGTGAATGACTTTAAGACCATTGTCGAGTTGGAAATAGGTGTATTGAATCAAGGTGGATGGTGTAAATTATGGTATCTAACAAATTTAGCCCTTAATATTCGCTTAAACGCATTCACCCCCACATCTGAACCCATTACATTATCGCAACCGAGATAGTTTACTAGACACCCCAAAAAACAAGTCGACTGAACGTGCTGTTTATCAATAGAATAAAGCTTTTACGCACAAAAACGTAGTTAACATAGGTTGAAAAGACTATACCCAAAGGAAGAGAAAATGGTTAGGATATAAATAAGATGATTTGTTCTGTGAAGCAAGAGACGTGGAAACAATGACAGCGATGTGGAAAAATAAAGGTACTTTTGCACCAGAAAAACAGCATTATGTATAAAAGAGGAACAACAGGAAAAGGTTCGGATAGGCCGAAGTCGGATAAAAAACCATTCAACAAAACAACGGGCTCAAAAACGAGAAGCCCTGAAGGAGGAGCAAAAAAACCATACGGAACACGTAGCGCAGCAGGATCATCAAGGGATGATGCAAAGAAACCATACGGCAGACCAACATCGTCAAGAGGGCGGGATTCGGAAAGAACGGGCAGAGATGAAGGGAAAAAGCCATACGGAAAAACAACAAGAGACGACTCAAGATCATTTGATAAAGCACCGCGTAGAACGCGTCCATTTGGTGAAGACAAACCGGCAGGAAGAAATTATTCAGATAGAAAACCATCTGCACCACGTAGTAACTTTAGAGACAAAGACGATTCAAAATCATTCGACCGGGCACCGCGTAAAACACGTTCTTTTAGTGAAGATAAACCGGCAGGAAGACCGTATTCAGATAGAAAACCATCTGCACCACGTAGTAATTTCAGAGACAAAGACGACTCAAAATCATTTGATAGAGCACCACGTAAAACACGCTCATATGGTGATGAGAAACCGGCAGGGAAAAGTTTTGGAGACCGCAAACCAGGAAGACCTAGAATAGGAGATAAAGAAGCACCCAAAACGAATCCATACAACAGAACACCAAGAACTACACGTCCCGCAGGTGAAGAAAAACCAAGTAAATTTGGTGATCGTAAAGTAAGCAGGGAAGAAAGACCGAGCAATACAAAAGCTGATGGAACACCGAGATCACGTAGCGGCAGAGGACCGAGCAAATCGGATCTCTTGTTTGATAAACGCAAAGCTCAAAAGGACGATAAACCACAGAGCGGAAATGTTCGTTTAAACAGATACATCGCAAATGCAGGAATTTGTTCTCGAAGAGAAGCAGACGACTTAATTTTAGCGGGTGTTGTAACCGTAAACGGACAAGCCATTGAGGAAATGGGTTACCAGGTAAAACCGACTGATGAAGTAAGGTATAACGGGCAATTATTGAGCCGCGAGAAAAAAGTATATTTATTGCTAAACAAACCGAAAGACGCAATCACGACATTTGAAGATCCGGAAGGAAGAAGAACGGTTATGCAATTATTCGGAAATGAGTTAGGAGAACGAATTTATCCTGTTGGAAGATTAGACAGAAACACAACAGGTGTAATGTTGTTTACCAATGATGGAGACGTGGCGCAGCGTTTGATGCACCCCAAATACGAAATGACAAAAGTGTATAAAGCGACACTTGATAAAACGTTTAAGGGCGAAGATTTGTGGCAATTGCAAAACGGGATTGAGCTGGAAGACGGCTTTATCAAACCGGATGCATTGGCAATTCCTGACCCGAAAAACAAAAACGAAGTTGGGGTTGAAATTCACAGCGGAAAAAACAGAATCATTCACCGCATGTTCGAACATCTGGGCTACAAAGTAGATAAGTTGGACCGTGCGTTATACGGAGGTTTAACCAAAGGAAAATTAAAAAGAGGAGAGTGGAGACATCTTACCGAAAAAGAGGTGAATACACTCAAGCGTACGGTTAAACTTTCATAATAGAAAAACAGTTTTTATCTCAGAAAAAACTAAATTTGAACCTTTAAATTTAAAACTATGTTTGGACTAGGCGGATCAGAAATGATCGTAATTTTACTTGTTGTGTTGCTTCTTTTTGGAGGTAAAAAAATTCCTGAATTAATGCGAGGACTGGGTAACGGAATCCGCGAGTTTAACGATGCTAAAAAGAACGTTAAATCTCATATAGAAGAAGGAATGAAAGAGAAAGAAACTAAAGAAGAAACTAAATAGTGGAAAGATACACAACACTCAACCACATTCAACAAGACATTCAAAATAACAAGATCACTTTAGGTGGTCTTGTTTTGCATTATTTGGATAACATCGAGACCAAAAAACACCTTAATGCTTTTTTGGAAGTATATGCAGATGAGGCGAAAGCACAGGCAGAAGCTGTTCAGCAAAAAATAAAGAACGGAACAGCCGGAAAGCTTGCTGGATTAGTGATGGGTTTGAAGGATAATATCTGTTACAAAAACCATAAATCATCCGCATCATCTAAAATTTTAGAAGGGTATGAATCCGTATACTCGGCAACAGTGGTTGAAAAACTATTAGCAGAAGATGCGATCATCATTGGTCGCTTGAATTGTGATGAGTTTGCTATGGGTGCATCAAATGAAAATTCTGCATACGGAAACGTACTGAATGATGCCGATAATACAAGAGTTTCAGGAGGTTCATCAGGAGGTTCGGCTGTAGCTGTACAGGCAAATTTGTGTCACGTTACACTAGGTTCCGATACAGGAGGATCTATCCGTCAGCCGGCTGCATTTTGCGGAGTGGTTGGATTTAAGCCAACGTACGGAAGAGTTTCGAGATATGGATTGATTGCATATGCATCCTCATTTGATCAGATTGGTCCCCTGGCGAATAGCGTAGAAGATGTTGCTATTGTTATGAGTGTGATTGCAGGCAAGGATGAAAAAGACGCAACCACATCTCCGCGTAACGTTGAAGCATATTTTCCATTACCGGCAGCTAAGAAACACAAAATTGCCTATATTAAAGAAGCGCTGTTTCACCGGGGAATTGATGCTGATGTAAAAGCAATAACACTGCAAAAAATAGAAAAACTCAAAAACGAAGGGCATACTGTTGAGGAAATTAGCTTCCCCCTTTTGGATACAGTTGTTCCTGCATATTATGTGATGACAACGGCCGAGGCATCCTCTAATTTATCTCGTTTTTCGGGATTACTTTATGGGCACCGAAGCAAAGAAGCCACAAACCTTGAAACAACCTTCAAAAAATCGCGTAGCGAGGGTTTTGGAGCAGAGGTGAAGCGTAGAATCATGCTGGGTACTTTCGTACTTTCTGCAGGCTTTTATGATGCTTATTACAGCAAAGCCCAAAAGGTTAGAAGAAAGGTTCAGCAAGAAACCGAAAACATCCTGAGTCAATACGATTTTATTTTATCTCCGGTTACTCCGGGAACGGCCTTTAAATTTGGCGAAAAAAGCACCAACCCGCTTGAAATGTATTTAGCGGATATTTTCACGGTACATGCTAATATTTCAGGACATCCGGCTATTTCTGTTCCTGCGGGAACACACCCTAATGGAATGCCGGTTGGCGTTCAGTTATTGGGAAAACTATTTAACGAATCAGAATTGTTGGCGCTTGCGCAAACAATTTAGTTCGTGTTTACTTAATCCGATCTTATACAATGAAAATTACGAACCTGATCCTGATACTTTTTTGCTCATTTTTGGCAGTTGCACAACCGACTAAAACGGATGAATTGTATGCACAGCGACTCTCAACACTAAAGTCGCAGCTTGATTTTACGTACCATCCGGAAGTAAAAAAGTACATTGACCAGTATCTGGAGAACCCCGAAAAAACAAGGGAATTAATAGGTTTAAGTAAAGTATATTTTCCGGTTATCGAAAAAGCGTTACGCGTAAAAAATGTTCCTACCGATTTAAAATACATGGCTATGGCCGTTTCGGAATTGAACCCCTCCGCAGAAAACATGTATGGCGCAACAGGTAACTGGATGATGATGTACAACGTTTCAAAAATGTACAAACTTAAAGTGAACTCTTTTGTGGATGAACGCAGAGATCCAGTGAAAGCAGCGAACGCTGCAGCCAGCCACTTTAAGGATTTGTATAGCATTTACAAACAATGGCCTCTTGCTATTGCCGCATATGGTTGTTCTCCGGTAATGCTCAACAAATGCATCCGAATGGCCAATAACAGCTTATATTTCTGGGAGATCTTTCCATACATCCCCGAAAACTCTCGCGGACTTTATCCCAAGGTTATTGCCACTGCCTATATTCTAAATTTTTACAGAGAGCATGGAATTAAGCCGGTGTTTCCTGACCTCTACAATGAAACAGACAGCGCAATGGTGAATAAATGGCTCTCGTTTCAGCAAATCTCCGTTACGCTTGATATTCCACTGGAGCAATTGCGTAAGTTGAATCCATCCTTTAAAAAAGATATTATACCCTTTACAGAAGAAGGGTATTGGATTAAACTCCCGAAAAACAAAGGCAAACAGTTTGAGCTGCTAAAAGATTCGGTTTATAATCCTCTCCCCAAACAGCAGGATTTTGTGCCCGTAAGCATTCAAAAATTACCGGAAGACACAACCAAGGTTGCCACAGCGACTTCGCAGCCACTAAAGGAGCCACACGCAAATGAAAAGAGAATTAAGCGCGCTAAGGTGCTTTATACAGTTAAGAAAGGCGATAATCTTGCTGATATAGCAGATTGGTTTGATACCACACCGGACGATATCAAAGAGTGGAATGCATTAAAAGGAACAATTGTTCCAAAGGGTAAAAAACTGAAACTGTTTGTAGATGCAAAAAAGACGGGATACTACAAACGCATCAACACGATGAATGCTTCTCAAAAAAAGAAACTGAAGCGAAAAGACTAATCAAACAATGTATCGGGATCCGGCACTTTAAACACCAAAAAGTTGGTGCCTAAAAAGTTCATGCCTACGTTGAGGCCAATGGACAACACATTGGATACGAAAGTTCCATTCTCTGTAAGAAAGAACAACTGGTCCTCAGATAAAAATTCGCTCAACAGATCTGCAATAAACACTTCGGGATGCAGGTAGTGATCACATAAAAAATTGAATCCGAGGTATACAAAAAAGGTAATGCCGTATACAATGAGGTATTTTACTAGGTATTTTTCTCCATCCTCTGCCTGATCAACGTATGTCCATAATTTGTTGAGAGTAAAGCCGACAAAAAACCCCATAATGTAACCAACAGCTTTTGCAGGAAGGTTGTATTGTGGAAACTGAAGGGATATAATCCAGAAAACAAATAAGCTGGCCAGCGTGCTAATCACACCCACAATCCCAAACTTGGTAAACTTGTGCAGCAAAGGGTATTTTCTTATTGATTTTCGAAGCTTCGAAACAAAAGTAATCATTGGGCCAAAAGTATAAAAAAAAGCGAAATACGAACGCTAAAAGAATTCATAAGGCACACTTAGAGCTTACCCTGATCTGCAAAACTGTAATAAGCCCTATCTCCCACAATGATATGGTCATTAATACTTATATCAATTAACCTACAAGCCTCCTTAAGTTTCTGGGTAAGGTTTTTGTCGGAAACGCTTGGAGATACATTCCCCGAGGGGTGGTTGTGTCCAAGTATAATGCAGGATGCAAGGTTTTCAATCGCATATTTCAGGATGATTTTAAAATCGACAACAGTTCCTGATATGCCACCCTCACTGATGCGTTTGTGACTAATTACTTTATTGGCTCGATTGAGCAATACTACCCAGAACTCTTCGTGTGGCAAATCGGCCAATAAGGGCTCCAGATAAAGATAACAATCTTTGCTGGAAAGAAGCAATGCGCTCACTTTTATACTTTCTTCCTTACGTCTTCTGCCAAGCTCAAGAGCAGCAAGAATGGTGATAGCTTTAGCGAATCCGACACCTTTAACCTTAGTTAAGTCTTTTACGGAAAGACGCCCAAGATCATTGAGGTTGTTGCGGGTGATTGAAAGAATATTCTTTGCCAGATCAACAGCAGACTCTTCTTTGTTTCCGGTTGAAAGAAGGATGGCAATTAATTCGGCATCACTCAGGGAGTGACGGCCTTTTAGCGAAAACTTTTCTCTGGGTCTGTCATCTTCAGCCCAGTCTTTAATGCTGAATGAGGTTGGGGTTCGTTTTATCATAGGAGCTCACAAATATAAAAAAACCGCAATACAAAATAGTATTACGGTTTTCAAAAAATATAAAAGCTTTTATTGCCCTTGAGCAAGCACGTATGCTTTTTTATCGTCAATGGTTTTTAGAATCTCAACAGAAGTAATATTGATGCGGGAAGAAAGCACGGTTACAAACGCAAACATATCTACCGCCTCAAGTTCGGTATCTTTTTTAGTAACTTCAAAACGCAGGCAGTATTGATCTACACATTCCGTAAAGTTAGAACCGGTTGGCCACACCTGAGTTCCGCGGTTTGAGATACTAACAAGCTTGAAGCCCTGACGTAATTTGGGTTTTAAGGATTCAGCAATTTCAGAAGCCAGTAATTCACTCTCAATAAAAATATCTACACCCACAATATTCTCTTTCGGTTTACCCGGAGATACCATCATTTTCTGATGTTTAGGCATAGTGGGTGCTTTAAAGCCCGTTGCAACATCAGCAAGATCTTTTGCTTTCCCCTTTTTTGGAGACTTTCCAAAATTGGCAACAATGGCATCGGCAAATTGTGTTGTGTTTTGCGAAGCGGTGTTTCTATCTCCAAAATCTCCTGTATGAACGCCTTGTTCCAGTGTATACAACAAAGCATTTTCAATAGTGGCAGCGTTTTCCATCATCCCTAAATAACGCAGCATCATCAATCCGCTTAGCAATAATGACGTTGGGTTGGCAATATTTTGACCGGCAATGTCAGGAGCTGTTCCATGCACGGCCTCAAAGATGGAAATATTCTCACCGATATTGGCAGAAGGCGCAAAACCTAATCCCCCAACAAGTCCTGCACACAAGTCTGAAACGATATCGCCCTGCAAATTTGGCAACACCACAACCTGAAAATCCTGAGGTTTTACAACCAGTTTCATCGAAAGATCATCTACAATAATATCTGTTGCTTTAATTTCTGAATATTCTTTCGCGACTTCATAAAATGTCTCCAGGAAAATACCGTCTGTCATTTTCATTATATTGGCTTTGTGTCCGCAGGCAACTTTTTTGAAACCTTCTTTTCGCGCCATTTCAAAGGCAAAACGATGAACCTGCTCACTACCGGCTCTTGAAATATACCTTCTTCCTACCGCAACATCCTTCGTAAGCTGATGCTCCACGCCCCCATATGTATCTTCAATATTTTCGCGAACAATGGTAATATCAATCGGAATGCCCGCTTTTGAAAACACAGTATCAACACCATGCAGCGATTTAAAATGTCTTCTATTGGCAAACGTGCTCCACACTTTACGTGCAGTTACGTTAATGCTTTTCATCCCTTTTCCCTTAGGTGTTTCCATTGGGCCTTTAAACAAAATGCCATTCCTTTCAACGCTGGTTTTTGCTTCAGGAGTCATACCTG
>JAZKGH010000263.1:0-1667 GCA_040386055.1 Bacteroidota bacterium | reverse complement strand
GTAAATGATATAAATACTTATTTTACCTGCAATGAAATTCCAAGTCTTGGAGAACCTGTGATTGACGTTTGCCCGGGCGAAGCAATTTTGAAGATTGTTACATCGGGGGAAAATTCTGGCTACGAATGGGACTTTGGCGATGGTTCTCCAAAAGTAATAACCAGTGGAACTGTGTTGCAGCAAAAGCATCATTATGCTTTACCCGGCAAATACCTTGTAAGGCTAACAAGTAGCAATGCGTTAGCTAATGCATGCTCTTTAAATAGTTCCGGTAACGTTTCAGAACTCACTTTAAACGTAGTTGATTCGATAACTCCTACAATAAGTTTTGTGCAATTTCCATCAGGCAATCTATGCAGCGGCACAAAGGCAATGTATATCGCTACAATTACCAATGGGGGTTTAAGCCCTCAATATCAATGGAAGATCAATGGCATAAACGCCGGATCCAACAGCCCTGTATTTTCAACAACTACTTTGGAAAACAATGATCGGGTTAGCTGCACTCTTGTAAGCAGTTTTTCCTGTTCTTTTGCATCTATATCAGCAGCAATCATTGTAAAAGTAGATTTACCAACAGTTCCCACCCTTGCAATTTCTACGCCAACAAATAGTATTTGCTCCAGGGTTCCTGTAACATTTACAGCTATCACAACTTCATGGAGGGAATGTTCTTATCAATGGAAAGTAAACGGCAACAATATGGGTGCCAACAGCCCCACTTTTAGTTATGCGCCATTTGACCAGTCAAAGGTCACTTGTGAATTAACTGTTGTTAACGGTTGCACTATAACAAGCAAGGCTTATAGTGACACTATACAAATGACTGTTGGAAGAATGGATGGCCAGGCGGAGGTTAAGATTACATCCTCACAAAACAATACCTGCGAAGGTACAAATTTGGTATTTACTGCCATTGCTTCCAATGGGGGAACCTTACCGCAGATTCAATGGATATTAAATGGAAAAAACGTTGGTACAAACAGCTTCATTTATAATAATGCGAATTTAAAAAGTGGTGATACATTGAGCTGCATGATGAAAAGTAATTCGGCATGCGTTACCAACACCACCGTATATTCTGAAAAAATAATTATACAACCCCGGGTAATTTCTACGATTGTTGTATCAGCTTCCGCTAAAAACATTTGTAGTGGTGACCTGGTAAAGTTTTCTGCCATAGCTACCAATACCGGAACATTCCCTATTTATGAATGGAAACTAAATGGAAAAAGTGCAGGATCGAATAATTCAACATTCTCAAGTAATAAGCTATCCGACAAGGATACCATATCATGTGAGTTCACAAGCAGTTTAGCTTGTGCTACCCTGGTTAGTTCCGAACCAATAGTTATGCAGGTTGCTCCTGTGATGGTACCCAGCGTAACAATTTCCACGCCCTCCAACTCGATGTGTTTTGGCAGCACGGCAACATTCGTAGCTAGTGCCGGAGCAGGGTTGCCGTCTCCTTTTTATCAATGGAAAGTAAATGGCGTTAACAAAGGAACAAACGAAAGCAGCTTTTCCTATTCGCCAGGAAATGGTGATATAGTTACGTGTGTGGTTACAGTGAACAATAATTGCAATACCACGAATTCTGCCACCAGCAACACAATTAAAATGTTGGTGCCCAATGATGGGATTGTAGCTTCTGTAAGTATTGCAGC
>JAZKGH010000262.1:0-3228 GCA_040386055.1 Bacteroidota bacterium | reverse complement strand
TACGAATCTTTAGCTATTATTTCAAAGAGAGCTAACCAAATTGCTGCTCAGATGAAAGAAGAGTTACACAGCAAATTGCAAGAGTTTACCAACGATAGCGATACTTTGGAAGAAGTATTTGAAAACCGTGAGCAAATTGAAATCTCAAGCTACTACGAGCGTTTACCAAAACCAACGTTGATCGCTGTTGAAGAGTTTTTGAATGGTAAGATCTACCATCGTAATCCGGAAAAAGAAACCCGCGGAAAAAACTAAGCACGTTATATGCTGAAGGGTAAAAAAATTCTATTGGGTGTAAGCGGAAGTATTGCTGCCTATAAAGCAGCTACATTGGTTCGTTTATTGGTAAAACAAGGCGCAACAGTGAAAGTAGTGATGACGCATGATGCGCATGACTTTATTACTCCGCTTACACTCTCTACCCTTTCTAAAAATCCTGTACTTACTGATTTTAAAGCCAATGCCGAGGGCGAATGGAATAATCATGTAGAACTCGGATTATGGGCTGATATGGTGCTGATGGCTCCGGCTACAACCAACACCATTGCCAAAATGGCGAATGGCATATGCGATAACCTGCTTCTCGCAACATACCTTTCGGCACGTTGCAGTACATATGTTGCTCCGGCAATGGATCTTGATATGTATGCACATCCTGCCACCCAATTAAATTTACAAAAGCTGCGTGATTTTGGCAATACAGTATTACCTGTTGCCGAAGGAGAACTGGCCAGCGGATTGATGGGAAAGGGACGCATGCTGGAACCGGAGGAAATTGTGGCCTTTTTGTTAAATGACACAACGATTTCTTCCAAACTGAAAGGTAAAAAAGTACTGGTAACTGCTGGACCAACCTATGAAAGCATTGACCCCGTAAGATTTATTGGCAATCATTCCAGCGGACGAATGGGATTTGCACTGGCAGAAGTGTTTGCGAGGCAAGGTGCAATGGTTACCCTCATTAGCGGACCAACAGACCTGCACGAGCAACATGCCGGTATCAAACGGATTGACGTTACCTCGGCAGAAGACATGTTTACCCAAACGGTTAAAGCTTTTGCCAAATCGGACATTGCAGTGATGAGTGCCGCGGTTGCAGATTATACTCCTGAAAAAGTATCGATCACCAAGATCAAAAAAAGTGGTGATGAATTGCACCTTAAACTCAAAAAAACCAAAGATATTTTAGCGGAACTCGGACGCAAAAAATCGAAGAAACAAGTGCTGGTGGGTTTTGCCCTTGAAACCGATAATGAGGTGAACAATGCCATTAAAAAACTGCACGCTAAAAACCTCGACTTTATCGTTCTGAATTCACTGCGAACCAAAGGAGCCGGATTCGGTCATACTACCAATAAGGTAAGTATCATTGACCGAAACGGAACCCAAACCGATTTTAACCTTAAGTCGAAATCGGAAGTAGCTCAAGACATTTTAACCAAAATAATGCAGCTGATTGATGCATAAATACCTGCTTTCATTACCCCTTGTATTGCTGATGAGTGTTTCAACCTTTGCACAGGAAATTTTGTGCAACGTAAAGGTTATCGATACCCAGATCCAGCTTACGGATAAAAAAATATTCCGCACCCTTGAGCAATCCATTGCCGAGTTCATCAATAACAAGCAATGGACCGGAGAAAAAGTGCTGCCCAACGAACGCATTGAATGTAACCTGCAAATTATTCTGAGTTCATACGATGTGAAGTCGAATCACTTCGTTGGAACCATGCAGATTATCAGCCGCAGACCGGTTTATGGCACTTCATACAACACAACAGTATTCAATATCTTAGATGAAAATATTGAGTTTGATTTTGCGGAGTTTCAACCGATGAACTTCAATGAAAATTCATACTCATCCAACCTTACTTCCTTACTTGGATTTTATAGTTACTACATTATAGGACTTGATTTTGATACATTCGGAATGCTGGGTGGAACTCCTTACTTTAACAAGGCATTACAAATTTCCAACAATGCACAGCAAGGCTCGGGGTTAGCCGGATGGCAGCCGTTCGAGCGTAATCTGCGTTCGCGTTATAACCTGATCGATAATATCCTCAATGAACGTTTCCGCCCTATCCGTGAAGCTTATTACAAGTACCACCGGGAAGGTTTGGATCAGATGAGTAAAACTCCGGAAGAAGGGCGCAAAAATATTTATGCCAGTTTAGAGATGGTGAAAAAAATATTCAAGATCGCACCCAATACAGTGATGCTCATTATGTTCTTCGAATCAAAAAGTGATGAGTTGGTGAACATATACAAAAATGCACCGGCAACCGAAAAGCCAAAGATTATAGACCTGCTCAGCGAGATCAACGTAGCCAATATCAGCAAGTACGAAAAAATCCGTTAAGACGATCCTGGATCCTCGAAGCTCAATGGCCGTCACTTGATATTTATCCCAGATACTTCTGAATTCTCCCATATCCAGTTTCGTGGATCAAGTATCCAGAATCGAGATTGTTGAAAATTCCCTTACCAATTCCACACGCTATCCCCTACTTTTGAAACAGTATGTTGTTATCCCTTCACATTCGTAATTATGCCATCATTAAGGCTGTTGATATTTCATTTGACCAACGCCTGAATATTATTACCGGAGAAACCGGTGCAGGTAAATCTATCCTGATGGGAGCATTGGGTTTGATATTGGGCGAACGTGCCGATAGTAAAGTATTACACAACCCTGAAGATAAATGTGTAGTGGAAGGAAACTTTGGCATCAACAACTACAATCTGCAATCCTTTTTTGAAATCAATGAGTTGGATTATGATACCACGTGTATCATCCGCAGGGAAATTGCACCGAATGGAAAATCGCGGGCGTTTGTGAATGATACTCCGGTGAATCTTACTGTGCTGAAAGACCTGGGAGAACAACTTATTGATATTGTATCACAGCACCAAACAATGGAACTCAATGAAGAAAAATTTCAGCTGAGTGTGGTTGATGCAATTGCTGAAACAGATACCCTGCTCACTGCATATATTCAAACGTATAAAACATTTAAAAAGACGGAAAGAGAATTGAAGGAATTGATGGAGCAGGAAGCCAAAGCGCGTAAGGATGAAGATTATTTTAAATTTGTATTAAACGAGTTGAACGAAGCCAATCTTCAGCCTGACGAGCAGGTTGAACTGGAAAAACAACTGGAGATATTGAGTCATGCTGAACAGATTCAACAAGCTGCCGGAAATGCAGCCCGGGTGTTGGATGCT
>JAZKGH010000261.1:0-7150 GCA_040386055.1 Bacteroidota bacterium | reverse complement strand
CGTAAAGGATAATGGAATTGGTCTTGATTTAGAGAAAAACGGAGATAAAGTTTTCGGATTATATAAACGGTTTCATCCTCAAATAGAAGGAAAAGGTGTTGGATTGTTTATGGTCAAAAGCCAGGTGGAAGCACTGGGAGGCCATATTACGGTATCAAGTGCTCTTAACCAGGGAATGGAATTCAATATTACACTACCATTATGAAAGTTAAACGATTCATTATTATTGATGATGATCCTATCAATAACAAACTTTGCCGATACCTTATTGGGAAAGTTGCTTCACCTGATACAGAAATATTGGATTTTACTTCTGCAGACGGTGCTTTGTCGTTCATTTCCGATACATACATCTCCTCAGCTTGCACCACGGTTGTGTTTCTCGACATCAATATGCCCGATATTAATGGATGGGAGTTCCTGACAAATTATGAACTTTTACCAAAATCCATCCAACAACAGATTGATATTTACATACTTTCCTCTTCGGTAGATGGACGTGATAAAGATCGCGCGTACAAAAGCTCCTACATATCTGATTTTATTGTAAAACCTTTAAGGGTAGAGACTATTTCTTCAATACTAGACAAATTACATTCGACCAACACATGACAGCAACCATGAACAACGTAAACCAACCGGAATATTTATACTCAACCGCGCGACTGCTTGCCGTTGGAAAAGGGAATCCGGAATTTGTGAAACGAATGCTGACAGTTTTTGTGCAACAAATGAATGATACAACCAACCAGCTTAATACTTATATTCACAATCCAGAACAAGTATATCTCATATTGCATCAGGCTAAACCAAGTATTGCCGATATTTGCAATCCTACCATGCATCAGCTAATTGAAAAAATAGAAATCCTTGCAAAGCATAACCACACTGCAGATATGATCAAACAAGTACAGGTGTTTCTACAAAGAATTCAGGAAGTAATTCAGGCCATTCATCACTTTGAATTAGCGGAAGATTAATCTCATTCTTATGATTAGCTACCACAAATTATTGCTTCGACAGATTACAAAATTTTGGGGAACTGATGCTCCAACGGATGATAGATGGTTCAACTTTTTAAAGGCGATTAATGATGCTTATGACGCTTTTGAAAATGACAGGGAACTTTCGAAACGGGCATTTTCACTTGCCGAAAAAGAATACCGTGAAATGAATCAACGGTTAAAGGATGAAATTTCTATTAAACAACAATCCTTAAGAAAGCTTAAAACTGCCATTAATAGTTTTGAACCGGAAACAACCATTGATATTGACATCAATAGCAATGAGGATAATATTCTGGATATCGTAAATTATCTTGAACATCAAATTTCACGAAGGAAGGAGGCTGAAAAAGCTTTGTTAAGTGCGAAGGAAGAAGCTGAAAAAGCCAATAAAGCTAAAACAGATTTTCTTTCCGTAATGAGTCACGAAATACGAACACCTTTAAATGCCATTCTCGGTATGGGACATCTATTGTTTAAGAATACTCCCAGACCTGATCAAGTAAGAAATCTAACGATATTGAAGGCCTCTTCTGAGAATCTTTTACTTCTTATTAATGATATCCTTGATTTTAACAAAATTGAGGCTGGAAAATTAGAATTGGAATATGCCCCCTTCTCCATTGTGAAATTAATACATGATATTAGGGATGGAAATCACTTGGGTGCAACAGATAGGCAAAATGTAATTGATGTATCGATTGAATCCAATATTCCTGAATTTGTATTGGGAGATTCCCTTCGATTAAGACAAATATTCACCAACCTTGTATCAAATGCCATAAAGTTTACTGCCAATGGAACTATTCGCATTACACTTAGTCAAGTGGAGCGAACTGATACAGATGTAACATTGTATTGTGCGGTTTCGGATACAGGCATTGGAATTGATCCTCCAAAATTACAACTCATATTTGATTACTTCGTTCAGGCTTCCAATACGATCTCCCGCAATTATGGAGGAACAGGTCTAGGATTAGCCATTACTAAGAACATGTTAAGTTTAATGAAGAGTGATATTAAAGTAACCAGCACTCCAAAAGTTGGATCTACATTTTATTTCAACCTTACCCTTCCCATTGTTTCTGAAGATGAGGCAACTATTGACATACCGGCTCCTGCTGAAGATGCTGACCTGCAACAAGCGCGAATTTTACTGGTTGAAGATACTTTATTCAATGTATTGTATGCTACACAATTGCTGGGCGATTGGAATACAATAGTAGATATTGCTGAGAATGGTATTGAAGCCCTTAACCTGTTGAGTGAGCACAAGTATGATCTGATCCTAATGGATTTACTTATGCCGGAAATGGATGGATATGAAACAGCCTCTGAAATCAGGAAAACAAATATGTCTGTACCTATTATAGCCCTTTCTGCCTCAGTAAGCAGCAATGTGAAAGAAAAAGTACTGGCTGCCGGTATGCAGGATTACGTGAGTAAGCCACTCAATCCTTCCAAGTTGTTATCCAAAATAAAAAAATATTTGTAGTCTGTTATTTATCTCAACACCGTAACTGTGCCATGTTCTTCAAATAGTTTTCCATGGTATCCTTTTCCGGTAATCAAAAATCCGTACACATCTGCTTGTACGGGTCCGTTTTGATAGGTTCCATCCCATTTGAAATGCGGGTCATTGCTTCTATAAAGAATACTTCCCCATCTGTCGAATATGATAACCTCAAACTCTACAATATTGGTTACTGAAACATGGAAATAATCGTTTATCCCATCACCATCCGGAGTGAAGGCATTGGGAACGAATAAACGTTCTCTTACACGTACTTCCAACCGTTTTACAACACTTTGTTCACAGCCGGTGGTCGTATCAATGGTTATGAGTTTTACGTAATAAAACCCTGGGGAATCATAAATATTTTCAGGATTAATACTTGTATCTGTAAAGTCGGAAATGATTTCCCACAGAAACATATTTCCGCCCACAGATTTATTCAAAAACTTAACTGTGTCTTCTCCCGCATAAATGCGTTCGTTCTGATACTTATATGAAAAATCGGCAATGGGAATATAATTGGCCACAACAGATGTTGATGCCGAGTCTTTACATCCGTTACTATTGCTCACCTGAACCTTTATGTTGAATACACCCGGTTTGGTGTATACATATTCAGGATTCACATTGGTTGAAAAATTTCCATTTCCAAAATCCCAGATATACGTATAACCCGGTAAAGCCTGATTACCGGAAAAAGTTATTTTTAAAGGGATACAACCCGCTAATGCAGTCGCATTGATTTCCGGTCTCACAACAGAATCAACAAGTATACTTAAGGTTACTGTACTATCACATAAGGTAATCGTATCGGTAACGTGAAGCGAAAGGTCAAACACCCCCCTTTGCGGCCAATTTATCTGAATATCCTTTGTTCCAATACCGGAGACAATTGTACCACCGGAGGCCAACCATTCATATCGGTATCCTCCGATTGGTAAAGCCGAATAGGCATAAAGAGTCGGTCCTGCACAAGTAATAGGAGCTCCCTGAATAACCGGAATCGGACGCGATTTAATCTGAACAATTTTACTGATTAAAGAGTCGCACCCTGTTGCTGATTTCTGCTGTAAGGTTAATATACCCGTTCCGCTGGCACCCCAAAGTACATTCACCAAGGCTGCTGTCGAACTTCCTTGTATGGTTCCTCCAGCTATTGTCCATTTATATGTATGCCCTACTTGTGGCAACACATTATATACTTCAGGCGAATGCGCACACACAAGCAACAATCCGTTAAAATCAGGATTGGGTGTTGGTTGAATATCAACAACCAATGCAACTGTTGAATCGCATAGGGATGACGCAATAACTTTAAGTGATACTAATCCGGGGCCCGCTGCATTCCATTTCACCTCAACCAGTGTATCATTCAATTGCATGAGCGCTCCTCCGGTGATTGTCCACTGATATGTATTGCCTGTTTCAAAATGCGTAGAATAAATAACGGATCTATGTGCACACACAATAGCCGGACCGGTAATTACAGGAATAGGGGCTTGTTTGATGATAACGTTTAACTCAACAGTTGAGTCGCATCCTTCCGAATTGGTTTGTTTTAAACTAACCAGACCACTTGCCGAACCATTCCATTTAACATGTATTTGGGTGTCTGCAATAATTGATTCAATAATACCTCCCGTTATATTCCAGTTATAGATGTCATTCGGAACATAACTTGTAGTATATATTCCACGTTTGTACGCACACGTTGTTATAGATCCTGTAATAACAGGTATAGGAGTTGGCTTAACAAACATTTCAAGCATTATTGTTGTGTCACAATCTGCACTGCTTCGTTCATATAAGATAAGTTGTTTGGCACCGGTAGTGGCCCATAACACGTTTACCACAGCATTATTAGTGCTACCCTGAATACTACCTCCTGCAGCTGTCCAGGAATAGGTATGTCCCTGAACATTGGTTACACTGTATGCATTCATCTTTTGTTGACAAACCGTATCCGGTCCCGCAATAACAGGACTCACCCTGTTTACAATTGAAACATCTGTAATCACCAGCGAATCGCATCCGTTTGGATTGGTCATCAATAATCTAACCTGACCGGCATTTGTGGATCCCCACGCTACCTCAATGCTTGTATCAGCTGACGAATCAACAATCATTCCTCCGGTAACCGTCCACTTAAATGTTGCTCCGGTGGAGTTGTCGGTGTTGTATATATATTGACCGAATTTACATACCAATGTATCTCCATGAATAATTGGTATTGGTGCGTTCTTTACAAAAATATCCCTGCCTGTGCTTGAATCACATCCGAAACTATTCGTTAGTGTTAAATCGATACGTGTCACAATATTATCGTCCCATAACACATTAATATC
This sequence comes from Bacteroidota bacterium, assembly GCA_040386055.1. Classification (GTDB taxonomy): domain Bacteria; phylum Bacteroidota; class Bacteroidia; order UKL13-3; family UKL13-3; genus UKL13-3. The sequence continues at coordinate 2,285 of JAZKGH010000261.1, read as the reverse complement.
CGGAAGAGTATCAAATCCAAAAATAGTTCCTCCGGTTGCTGTCCATTTGTATTTCATCCCGGCAATTGTTGGTGTTGAAAATACTGAATACTGGTATGCACAGATTGTATCATTTCCTGAGATAACAGGAACCGGTAACAGGTTAATTGCAATGGACAGACTTACCGTTGAATCACAACCAAAACTATTTGTCTGTTTGAGGGTAATCAATCCGGAACCTGCTGCATCCCATTTGACTGTAATAACAGAGTCGGTATTGCTTCCCAAAAGTATTCCTCCTGTAACATTCCATTGATAAGTAGTTCCGGTTCCAAGGTTTGACGAATATGTTGATTGCTGATGAGCACAAGCGGAATCGGGCCCACCAATAACGGGAACAGGTGTAGGCCGGATAGTGATACTTTGTATAATGGTTGAATCGCAACCAAAACTATTCGTCTGCTTAACAGAAAGTATTCCGGTTCCACTTGTATTCCATATTACTGAAACAATCGTATCTGTCATATTACCTTGAATAACTCCACCTGTTACATTCCATTGATACGAATTGCCGGAAGTTGCATTGGTTATATACGTTGATAGTTTGTGTTCGCAAACGGATAACGGACCTGAAATAACTGGCACGGGTGTTTCACGAATAGTAAGAGTACGACTCACTGTCGAATCACATAAAGCCATGTTTATCTGAGTCAGCGTAATACTACCCGCACCCATTGCATTCCATTTTACCGTAATGAGAGTATCTGTTGCGCTACCCTGGATGACACCTCCGGTTACATTCCACTGATAAGAATTACCTGTTGTAGCATTGGTTGTATACGTTGATTGTTTGTATTCACAAACCGATGAAGGACCGATAATGACAGGAACAGGTTTAAGTTGAATGGTTATATTTTCAGTAATGGTAGAATCACAACCGAAAGAATTGACTTGTTTTACCGTAATCGTCCCCACTCCATTACTATTCCATTGAATGGTAATTGTAGTATCCGTATTACTGCCCTGAATAATACCACCTGTTACATTCCATAGATAGGTAGTTCCTGCTAAAACATTAGTTGTATATGTTGATTGGGTAAATTCGCATACAGATGTCGGGCCTGTTATAATAGGTAGTGGAGAGGGCTGAATCGTGATCGTATCATGTACTGTCGAATCGCATTCAAACAAATTGGTTTGTGTCAGCGTTACAATGCCCACTCCTGGCGTATTCCATTTTACTATAACAGACGGATCCGTTGAACTTCCATCAATCACACCACCTACAACATTCCACTGATATGCATTACCCATCGTGGTATTGGTGGTATATACTGATTGTTTAAAAGCACACACCAAAGGAGGTCCCGTAATCACAGGAACAGGTGTCGGCAAAATAGAGATAGAACGATTCACGGTTGAATCACAACCAAAAGCATTTGTTTGTTTGAGTGCAATAGTTCCGGTTCCAAAAGCATTCCATCTGATGGTAATGGAAGTATCGGTATTACTGCCTTCAATAACACCACCTGTTACATTCCACTGAGACGTATAACCTGCTGCCGTGGTAGTGGTATATGTTGTCAACTTATACTCACATATTGCAGATGGACCTGTAATAATAGGTGTTGGAGTCGGTCGAATGGTAATATTTCTACTTACTGTAGAGTCACAACCGAGTGAATTGGTTTGTATTAACGTGATACTTCCTGTACCTGCAGCATTCCATTTTACATTCACTATAGTATCTGTAATAGTACCTTGAATGGCTCCTCCCACAACGCTCCACTGATAAGTATTACCGGATGTTGTATTCGTAGTATAGGTTGATACTTTGTATTCACATACGGTTAAAGGTCCAATAATAACTGGTGCAGGGGTTGGCTGAATGTTAATCGAGCGGCTCACAGTAGAATCACAATTTAATGTACTTGATTCCAAAAGACTCACCGTTCCGGTCCCTTCTGCATTCCATTTTATGGTTACTGAAGCATCCGTGTTACTTCCCAAAATGGTTCCACCCGTAACATTCCATTGATAGGCAACTCCTACGGCAATACCTGCAGTGTAAACATATTGTTTATATGCACAAACTGTTGGTGGGCCAAAGATGGAAGGAATGGGTAACGCCTGAATTATAATAGAACGGCTCACCGTAGAATCACATCCAAACATATTGGTTTGTTTTAGGGTAATGGACCCGGATCCATTCACACTCCATTGAACCGTGACCGTGGTATCAGAATTACTACCTTGAATAACTCCACCTGTTACACTCCATTGGTAGGTATTGCCTGTTGTTGTAT
>JAZKGH010000260.1:0-10970 GCA_040386055.1 Bacteroidota bacterium | reverse complement strand
GAACCACAGTATCGTACATATTGATCTCGACTCGTTTTTTGTTTCGGTGGAACGACTGGTGAACCCGAAGCTGATAGGTAAACCCGTGCTTGTGGGAGGCTCGAGCGACAGAGGCGTTGTTGCATCCTGCAGTTACGAAGCCCGCGAATTTGGTATTCATTCGGCCATGCCCATGCGGCAGGCCCGGCAGCTTTGTCCCGAAGCCATTATAGTGCGTGGTGATACGGCTCAATACAGTTACTACTCCGATCAGATTACCGAAATTATTAAAGAGTCTGTACCGATGTATGAAAAAACATCTATTGATGAATTTTACATGGACCTTACCGGTATGGATAAATTTTTTGGCTGTTATAAACTGGCTACGGAACTGCGCCAAAAAATCATTAGGGAAACCAATCTGCCTATTTCGTTTGCTATGTCGGCTAATAAAACAGTTTCCAAAGTAGGAACGGGTGAAGCCAAACCCAATGGACAAAAAGAAATTTTGTTTGGCACAGAAAAAGAATTTTTGGCGCCATTATCCATCAAAAAAATTCCGATGGTAGGTGATAAAACATACCAGCTATTGCGGGGAATGGGCGTGATGTGGATTCGTACATTACAGGAGATGCCTATGGAATTAGTGCAACAGGTATTGGGCGACAATGGTTCTGTTATCTGGCGCAAAGCACAAGGGATTGATAATTCACCTGTAATACCGTACTCGGAACGTAAGTCCATTTCAACCGAACGTACTTTTGAACAGGATACCATTGATGTGAAGTTTCTGAAAGGATTGCTTATCGGGATGACAGAGAAACTCGCCTATCAATTGCGTAGCGAACAAAAACTCACGGCATGTGTAACGGTAAAAATTCGCTATTCCGATTTTAATACTTATACCATGCAGGCTCGTATTCCCTATACATCACTCGATCATGTGTTGATTGACAAAGTGAAAGAACTGTTTGATAAACTATACCAAAAGCGTATGCTCATCCGCTTGATTGGAATCAGGTTTAGTCACTTGGTGCAGGGCGGACATCAATATAATCTCTTCGATCAAACACCCGAACAAATTCAATTGTACATGGCTATGGATAAAATCAGAAAACGATACGGTGATGAGGCAGTAGCCCGGGCCGTAGGAACCGAATTTAAACGAACAGAAATGAATCCGTTTAATGGGATTAAGAGGTGATGTGCAGATGAGTTGTCGCGGGAGATGCTTCGATGAACTCAGCCTGACAACTGCTGCTGTTTGAAGTTTGCAACTTCAAACATTCTACACAAGCAAGTCTAAGACTTGCTAGCATTCATCCTGCGAAGTTGCAAACTTTGCAGATATCCTCTCAATAAATAACCCGCAATAAACAACTCGCAACTTTCCAATCCGCAATCCAAAATCTCAATTCTCAAATGCTCCTCAACTGCCACACATACTACAGCTTCGGTTACGGCACTTATTCCATTAAGGAATTGTTGACAGCTGTGTATCAGAATGGCTATCGAACGTTTGCGTTAACGGATATCAATAATACTTCCGCTGTGCTCGAAACATTGCGGCTTACCGAAGGAAAAATTGTAAAACCTGTTATTGGTATTGATTTTAGGAATGGCGTGCGACAGCAATATGTTGGGCTTGCTAAAAACAATGAAGGATTTAAAGAGTTGAATGAACATCTATCCAAACATTTGCATACAAGCGAAGCGTTCAGTTCCATTGCTCCTGAATTTGCTAATGCGTATATTATTTATCCGTTTGCTACGTATACAGGATGGCCACTTAGGAAATATGAATACATTGGCGTGTCGGTGAATGACCTCAAACAATTAGTGGTTTCTGTATATAAAAATATCACATCAAAATTAGTGGTATTGCATGAAGTGAGTTTTGCAGGTAAGAAACAATTCAGCATGCATCGCTTGTTGCGGGCTATCGATACTAATACATTGCTTAGTAAATTACCACAAACTGAACAGGCCAAAGGCAATGAGTTAATGATTTCGCGCGATGAATTATTGGCTGCTTATGGTGCATATCCGCATATTATCGGTAATACAGAAATGTTGCTCAATAGCTGCAATGTGGAGTACCTGTTTGGTAAACTTGAAAGTAAAAACAAACAGTTTTATACCGATAGTATAGCAGGTGATATGGAATTGTTGCACAGTGAATGTGAAAAGGGATTGCACTATCGGTACGGTAATACAAAGGATTTTGAAACAGCCAGATTGCGGATGGAGAAGGAACTGAAGGTGATTGCTAGCAAGGAGTTCACTTCGTATTTTTTAATCAATTGGGACATTGTGAACTATGCAAGGGGCAAAGGGTATTACCATGTAGGACGGGGGAGCGGAGCCAATAGTTTGGTTGCATATTTAATTGGAATTACGGATGTAGATCCGCTGGAACTTGATTTGTATTTCGAACGTTTTATTAATGAGCACCGCAGCAATGCCCCCGATTTTGATATTGACTTTTCGTGGCGCGACAGGGATGATGTAACGCGTTATATTTTTGAACGCTTCGGGACAAACAGAAATGTTGCCTTGCTGGGTACCTATAGTACTTTTCAAAAAGACGCTGTGATACAGGAATTGGGAAAAGTGTTTGGGTTTCCTCCCTCCGAAATTCAGCAGTTGAAAAAGTTGGCACCACGTTACATGGGTTTGAAAAGTTATGATAAGACGAATCTCACCGAAGTGCTTTTTTATTATGCGCAACAGTTGATAGGAATGCCAAGTCACTTAAGCATTCATGCAAGCGGTATTCTGATTTCGGAAGAACCGATTACACATTATTCTGCTACCAATTTACCCCCTAAAGGTTATCCTACTACACAATTCAGTATGCTCGAAGCAGAGGATATCGGATTGTTTAAGTTTGATATTTTGAGTCAGCGTGGGTTAGGCAAAATAAAAGATGCGCTTTCCATCATCAAAGATAACAGAGGTGTGGAGATTGATATTCATCAGGTGAAACAATTTAAAGAGGATGAAAAAGTAAAAGACCTGCTGCGTGAAGGAAAAGCCATCGGTTGTTTTTATGTAGAATCGCCCGGTATGCGGATGTTGCTGGCCAAGTTGCGTGCCGATGATTATTTACGATTGGTGGCAGCCAGTTCCATTATCCGCCCCGGAGTAAGTAAAAGTGGGATGATGCGCGAATACATTGATCGGTTCAGAAATGTGAAACTACGGGAACAGGCGCGCAACAAACTACCTCAGCTTTATGATATTTTGGCCGAAACATATGGCGTAATGGTGTATCAGGAGGATGTGATTAAAGTAGCCCATCAGTTTGCCGACCTCACACTTGCCGAAGCTGATTATTTGCGCAGGGGTATGAGCTGGAAGTTTAAACAACGTAATGAGTTTTTTAAAGTGCGGGAAAACTTTTTCAAAAACTGTTTGCAAAAAGGCCACGATGAAAAAGTCATCACCGATATATGGAACCAGATTGAAAGTTTTGCCAATTTCGCTTTTTCCAAAGGCCACTCAGCCAGCTACGCGGTAGAGAGTTACCAGGCTCTATACTTAAAAGCATACTTTCCGTTGGAATATATGGTAGCCACACTCAATAATGGGGGAGGATTTTACCGGAAAGAACTCTACATCCATGAAGCCCGTATGCATGGCGCTGTGATTCATGTTCCCTGTGTGAATAATAGCAACGATGAAACCGTTATCAAAAATCATGATATTTATTTGGGAATGGAGATGATAGCGGAAGTAAACGAACATACACGACTGACTATTTTGCAGGAACGGATGAACGGTTCCTTTAAAAGCATGGAAGATTTTATCGACCGTGTTTCTGTTTCCATTGAGCAAATGCGTTTGTTGATTAGAGTGGGAGCCTTCAATTTTACAGGTAAAAATAAAAAAGAATTGTTGTGGCAGGCACACGCTATTATCCAACCGGTAAGACAGAATGATCATGCCAATCAGTTATTCAAAAAGCAATATAAATCCTTTTCGTTGCCGGTATTAGCAGGTTCTGTGCTGGATGATGCTTTTGATGAAATGGAGTTACTGGGTTTTTCATTATGCCCGCCCTTTGAATTGTTACGTGATAAGATGCCATCAGCATTAACGGCTAAGGAGCTGAAACAACATGTAAATAAAGAAGTGAGTATCGTTGGATATTTGGTGAACATCAAAAAAACGTATACCAGTAAATCAGAGCATATGTATTTCGGAACGTTTGTAGATACTGAAGGAAATTGGATTGATACCGTCCATTTTCCTGACAGCGCCCGTCATTTCGCGTTTACCGGAAATGGTTGTTACCACATCAAAGGAAAGGTAACGGTAGAATATGATTTTTTAAGTATCGAGGTAAATTATCTTAAACGCTTACCTTATATAGACAGGGAGTTAATGACGGAAGAGACGCAGCGTGAGTTGTCGGTAAGAATGCAAGATTAATTTCTCTTTTACTCTTGTTTATTTCCCAAGTAATTACACCTTTGCTGCCCAATTATGTCATCAACGGGATTTACACATCCCACAACACAAATAATATGAAAGTAGATTTAAACAAAGTGGTATCCATCCACTACACGTTAACCGACAATAACGGAACCGTTTTGGATTCAAGTTCAGGGAAAGAACCCTTATTGTATATTCATGGAATGGGTCATTTGATTCCCGGCATGGAAGAAGGATTGGACGGCAGAACAACTGGTGAAAAATTAAACCTGAAAATCAGTCCTGAAAAAGGGTATGGAGTACGTGATGAGCGCATGGTACAAGAAATTCCGGTAAGTGCTTTTGGTGGACAAGATGTAAAGCCGGGTATGCAGTTTGAAGCAGGTTCGGAAGAGCAACGTTTTATCGTTACCATTACAAACGTAGGAACTGAAACCGTAACAGTTGATGGTAACCATCCATTAGCCGGTGTTGAATTGAATTTTGATGTTGAGCTATTAGATGTGCGTGAAGCAACAGAAGATGAATTGGCACATGGTCATGTTCACGGTCCGGGTGGGCACCATCATTAAAAGAAATGCGGAGTGTGGATTGAACAAGAGGGCGGAGTGAAAGAAAACGCAAGCGGTGGCTGAGCGGAGTCGAAGCCAACTCGCAAAAATATACTGATAATACTATCAAAAGGCAGCTCTTATCGGGCTGCCTTTTGTGTTATTGGAGAAGGTGTTGAAATTGCTGCATCTGTTCTCGAATCTTATCATTGCAAAGATTACCAATGCTCCCTTCATGTGTGTGGTTTATTTGCTCAGGAGCTTTGAAGGTTTCGTTTTCAATTTCTTGTCCTACTATTTTATAAGCATCTCTAAAGGGAGTACCTTTTAATACCAACTCATTTACCCGCTCTACACTAAATAAATGCATGTACTTCGGGTCGTTTAAAATAGTTTCTTTAACGATGATGTGTTGCAGCATAAAACAGGTCATATCAATACACGCATATAACTCTTCGATGGCAGGAAATAAAATCTCTTTGGTTAGCTGCATATCGCGGTGGTAGCCTGATGGCAGGTTATTGGTCAACAAAGTGAGTTCGTTGGGTAATGCTTGTATACGGTTACACTTTGCACGAATCAACTCAAATACATCCGGATTTTTTTTGTGCGGCATAATGCTCGATCCTGTTGTTAACTCATCCGGAAAAGTGATAAAGCCGAAATTTTGGTTCATGTATAAGCATACATCATACGCAAATTTAGAAAGCGTTGAAGCTACTGCAGCCAATGCAGTTGCCATGGCATTTGCGCATATACCACATTGTAGTTCATGCTTTCAAATTGTAGCAGGTCGGTGGTTAATGTTCTGTTTAATGGGAACGATGAACCATAACCTGCTCCTGAACCCAAAGGATTTTTATTGTTTACATTGTATGCAGCCTGAATCCATTCCATATCGTCCAACAAACTCTCTGCATAAGCAGCAAACCATAATCCAAATGAAGAGGGCATGGCCAATTGAAAGTGCGTATAGCCCGGCAATAATTTATGTTGATGGGTATTGCTGAGTTGCAGCAATTGTTCAAACAATCCGTTTACCTGTTGTGCAAGGTTTTTAGTTTCGGCCCGTAGGTAGAGTTTGATGTCCACTAAAACCTGATCGTTGCGTGAACGACCACTGTGAATTTTTTTGCCGGCCTCGCCAATTTGTTGCGTTAATATCAACTCAATTTGTGAATGAATGTCTTCTACATCTTTATCTAATTGAAAGGTTCCGTCTTCTATAGTTTTTAAAATGTTGTTTAGGGCTGCTTCAATTTGTTCCCATTCCTGTTGAGTAAGCAAACCAATGCTACACAACATTTGTGTATGGGCCAACGATCCCTGTACATCATACTGTGCCAATAACAGATCAAATTCTTTATCACGGCCAACCGTGAATGTTTCTATTTTTGCAGCAGTGTCTGTATGTTCTTTTTGCCAGAGTTTCATAATTGTAAAGTTGTTAAAAGTTGATGGTAAATAAGAATGCCTTCTTTCAATTCCTGCAGGTAAATAAATTCATCCGCCTGATGTGAACGGGCAGAATCTCCAGGTCCTATTTTGATAGAAGTAAAAGGCATTAACGCCTGATCAGAACTGGTTGGAGAACCATATGTTTGTCGACCCAGTTGCAAACCTGCTTGAACAATCGGGTGGATTGTTGGAATACTCGAAGGTTTTAAACGTAAGGAGCGCGGGATAACATCGCAACTCACATGTTGTTTGATAGTATCTAATAACTCCTCATGAGTATAAACATCTGTGCACCGAATATCAACAGTAAAGGCACATTCAGCAGGAATAACATTATGTTGTGTTCCGGCATTGATAAGTGTTACACTCATTTTTATTTCACCCAGCGTTTCAGAAACTTTTGGAAAGTTGTATGATTGAAACCACGTTATATCTTTAAGTGCTTTGTAAATGGCATTATCACCTTCATTCCGGGCTGCATGTCCTGATTTTCCATGTACAATGCAATCAATCACCAATAACCCCTTTTCAGCAACGGCTAAATGCATTTGGGTGGGTTCACCTACAATCACCAAATCAACGTTAGCTAACTTACTTATTAAAGCTTCAATGCCATTTGTACCGGAAATTTCTTCTTCGGCAGTTGCAGCAAAAATCAGATTATAAGGTAAATCGGATTGATGATACAATTGTTTAAAAACAGCATATAAACACATCAATGCACCTCCTGCATCATTGCTGCCCAGACCAAATAGTTTTCCGTTCTCAATACTTGCTGCAAAGGGATCACGTGTATAACCTGCATTCGGTTTAACAGTATCAATATGTGAATTAAGCAGGAGAGTAGGTTTCCTTGTTTCTGTATAGTGAGTTGTTGCCCAAATATTATTGCCTTCTCGGTGAAAAACGATTCCATCCTCTTTCATCCAGGATTCAAACAGTGCCGTAACATCCCGTTCTTCCTTGCTGAAAGAAGGTGTTGCAATCAGTTGCTGCAATCGGCTTACGGTTTGTTCATAAGAACTATTTAACCAGTTTGGTTCCTGCATGGTTAGTGTTATTAAGGAAATGGAATTGTAAGGCATGTAAAATATATACCTCGTTGACTTCTTTGTTTAAGGCAGCAAAAGCATTGTCCAATTTGGGTATCATACCTGAGTGAATCGTTTCTGATGTTTTCAATTCTGCGTATGCTTTTTGTGACAATTCAGGTATCCACGAGTTATCATCATTCACATCACTCAGTACCCCTTTTTTCTCAAAGCAGTAATACAATTTTGTGTTATAAGATCCACTTAAGGCAATGGCAATGCCTGATGCAATGGTATCTGCATTGGTATTCAAAAGTTGTCCTTTACCGTCATGTGTAATTGGAGCTACAACGGGTAGCATGTTGTTTTTAAGCAATACTCTCAGATTATCCGTTGAGATATTTTCCGGATGTACGTCACCAACAAAACCGAAGTCAATGGGAATAGTATTACGCTTAGTTGCTTGAATAATATTGGCATCCGCACCACATAATCCGATTGCATTTAAATTATTGCCCTGCAGTTGTGCCACAATTTTTTTATTAATTAAACCGGCATATACCATTGTAACAACATCCAATGTTTGAGCATCGGTAATTCGTCTGCCATCTATCAGTTGTGCAGAAATGCCTAATGTTTTACTCAAACCGGTAGCCAGTTTACCACCACCATGAACCAGGATAAAAGGCTCACTTAGTTGGTTGAGTTGTTTGAGAAATGTAGATAATATCACATCATCATCAATCACGTTACCACCAATTTTGATAATATGTAAAATGGGTTTATCCATGGCTTTCTAGGATGTTTTTAAGAACCGTTTGCGCAGCATACACTCTATTATTGGCTTGCTGTTGAACCAAAGAATTAGGTCCGTCTAGTAAAGCATCAATTAATTCTACATTTCTACGCACCGGTAAACAGTGCATAATTTTAGCGTTGTTGCTTATCATCAAACGTTGTTCATTTAACAACCAATCAGCCCCGTTTAAGTATGGCTTACCATAATCATGATAGCTTGACCAGTTTTTAACATAAACAAAGTCGGCACCTTCCAATGCTTCTTGTTGGTTGTATGCAATGGTTGCTCCATTTGTGAATTGTGTGTTCAACTCCAACCCTTCGGGATGAGCAATCACAAAATCAACATCGGCTTTACACATCCATTCACTGAATGAATTGGGTACTGCCTGAGGCAAGGCTTTTATATGAGGAGCCCATGTTAACACAACTTTCGGTTTGTGTGTTTGTTTCCAGTTCTCTTGTATGGTAATGATGTCGGCAAAACTTTGTAGAGGGTGGCGTGTAGCAGATTCTAAACTAACCACAGGTACTTTAGCGTACTCAATAAATTTATTCAATAACGTTTCATTATCATCCTCAGCTTTATTTGTTAAGGATGGGAAGCAACGTATGCCAATAATATCGCAATATTGTCCCATTGCAGCAGCCGCATCTTTGATGTGCTCAACTGTAGTACCATTCATAATGGCTCCATCCCCAAATTCAAGTGCCCAACCTTCTTTATCCATGTTCATCACCATTACATTCATGCCCAAGTTAAGTGCAGCTTTTTGGGTACTTAAACGGGTACGTAAGCTTGGGTTTAAGAAGATCAGACCAATTGTTTTGTGCTTACCCAAATCATTCCATTGATAGGGTGTAGCTTTAATCTTTAGAGCTTGTTCAACCCAGTGGTTGATATGCTGTATATCGTGAACCGATGTAAAGTGTTGCATGTTTAATGTATGAATTAAGTAGTTAAAACCTCTTGGAGTGCTGCAATGAAAGTATCAGCATCGCGTTTGTCTAAGTTTAATGCGGGCAAAATGCGTAAGGTATTTTTATTTGAAGAAGCGCCTGTGAATATTTTGTAATCATGCAATAGTTTGTTGCGCAAGGGAGCACATGGCTCATGCAATTCTATGCCGATCATTAAACCCATACCACGCACTTCTTTTACTTGTGGAAGTTGTTTGACAGCATCCATGATATATTGTCCCATTGTTCCTGCATGTCCGATAAGTTGTTCGGAAGCAATCACATCAAGTACTGCAATCGCTGCAGCACACGCCAGATAGTTTCCTCCAAAAGTAGTTCCAAGCATACCGTGCTTAGCTTCAAATTTGGGTGATATTAATACACCTCCAACTGGAAATCCATTTCCCATTCCTTTTGCTATTGTAATTAAATCGGCTTGCACATTTGCATGTTGGTGTGCGAAAAAATGTCCGGAACGTCCATACCCCGATTGCACTTCATCCAAAATCATGACAGCACCGGTTTGGTCGCAGAACTCACGTAATGTTTTGAGGAAGGAAGCACCGGCTGTATGTACACCTCCCACACCTTGAATTCCTTCTACAATTACAGCACAAACATCATTGGTTAAATGTTGTTTTAAAGCATCTTCATCATTCAATGGCAGGAAAGTGATATGTGATGTTTCATTAATGGGTGCAACAATTTTGGAATCATCAGTAGCTGCAACCGCTAAAGAAGTACGCCCGTGAAACGATTGATGAAACGCAATAACCTTCTTTCGTTTGTTATGAAAAGATGCCAATTTAAGTGCATTCTCATTGGCTTCAGCTCCGGAGTTGCATAAAAACAATTGATAATTGTTGTAGCCCGATAAAGTGCCAATTTTTTCGGCTAGTTCATCTTGCAATGGAATCTTAACGGAGTTAGAATAAAATGCAATTTGATTGAGTTGCTGCGACAGCATCTTTACATAATGTGGGTGACTGTGACCAATAGAGATCACAGCATGTCCACCATAAAGATCTAAATATTGAATGCCGTTCTTATCCCAAAGATTGGAGCCTTCCGCTCTTACAGGTTCAATATCAAATAGGGGATATACATCAAATGTTTTCATGTTAAAATAAATTTGCTTTAAGCGTTAAACCACATTTTTCTTCCAGTCCAAATAAGAGGTTCATATTTTGAACTGCCTGTCCCGATGCACCTTTTAGCAGGTTATCAATAGCCGTATGTATAACCAACTTGCTACCTTCTTTTTCTAAATGTACCAGGCATTTATTGGTATTCACTATCTGTTTAAGGTCAATCATTTCTTTGCTTACATGAGTAAATGCAGATGATTTATAAAAGTCTGTATACAGTTTGTAAGCGGCATCTAAATTCATCGAACACTCTACAATGGCACTCACATAGATGCCACGCGCAAAATCTCCGCGCCATGGAATAAAATGAACAAATGTTTCTTTACCGGAAACCTGTTGCAACGATTCACCAATCTCATGAATATGCTGATGGGTTAAACTTTTATACGCTTGGATATTATTGCTCCGCCAACTGAAATGTGAGGTCTGCGACAAACTTTGTCCTGCTCCTGTTGATCCGGTAACACCCGTGATGTATGCCTCACTAAGTAATTCTTGTTGAGCCAAAGGCAATAGCGCCAATTGTATGGCTGTGGCAAAACATCCAGGATTCGCAATATTTTGTGCAGATTCAATCATTGATTTATTCAACTCAGGTAATCCAT
>JAZKGH010000259.1:0-7666 GCA_040386055.1 Bacteroidota bacterium | reverse complement strand
CTAACCATGCCTCTTTCATTGATTTTCGATTGGGCAGTAGTACTTTCCATTCTTTGGATAGCCAAACATACAACACATACACTATTCCATTCAGGGCAAAACCCCACATAAATACAAAGTGAAGGCTCATGCCTTCTCCCAAGCGTTGTTTGGTACCCAAAGCTTCATGAAATGATTTCGGGAAAAATTTCACCAGGGTGGTATCACCCCAACCGAGTCGGTAAGCCTGATTGGCCCAGTATATCAACAAGCCACTCCAAACCATGATGGCGAGTAATGGAAAATGAATCCAGTGAAACCATCGAATGGCAAGTGGGTGTTTCGAGATGATCGTGTACTTAATAATCTCTTTGTTTTTTTTCATAACAGTTAAGATACGAAATAGCAAAGAAGTTGGATTGTTTAACTAAAAAATCCCGCCTGAAAAGGTCGGGATTTTTAACAGCCGTTTATCAGTAAAGATAGACATGCAAGGTATTAACCATGAGGGGTAACGTTAATCACCTGTAAGTGGTGTTTTAGTATATAAATATTTTTTGATATGTACCTGAAGGGAGTTGCAATATATAAATGCCTCTCTCAAGTGACGACACATTTAAATCTGTCCCATCAATACTTGTTGCTACCGGATTTCCACTTAGTGTAAACAATGATGTAGCTCCCATATGCGAAGCACTGTTGATATGAATAGTACGTTGTTCTGCATTGTAACTTACCCGCTCCGATTCCAATTCCTTATTGGCAATAATCACTTTTGAATAGTCAAATGCACCATCAAAGTCAACTTGTTTAATACGGTAAAATAGATTGCCGGACAATACAGATTTGTCATCAAATGAGTAAGTGGTTGGCGAATTGCTGTTTCCTTTCGACTTCACTATGCCAATTGTTTCCCACTGTTTTGCATCCGTACTGCGTTCTATTTCAAAATGGGCATTGTCTATTTCAGAGGCTGTTGTCCATTCAATGGTATTCACATCATCAGAAGCTTTAACACCATACGACATCCATTTTACAGGCAATACGTTTGATGAAAATACTTTGGCGTAGATCCTGTCTCCTGAATTGGTTCCATCATTATTGGTTGAGTTTACAACCACATAAAAATTAATGCCACCTATTGTTGCAGGTGTAGTGTAGTTAAATGTCCATGTTTTGGTGTTAGTTGGAGCGGATGTTCCACTTGCCGAATGACTCATGTATTGACGACCCGATACATTCTGTAACTCCGTTTGCAGGCTGGTAACAGCCATGGTTCCTAAGCTTAAAGAGGATGCGTTAGCCGATGAAGGCAGCGCAACCAGTTCAAATCCATATTTAGTACTTGTCGGATTAGAAAACGTAAGACTTAAGGCATAAGTTGTATTCGGTTGAAGAGAAGATAAAGCTACCGAAGTGGTTAACGCAATACTGTTCCACAGTGTTCCGGATGTTATAAGAGGAAACGAAGTATGGCAGGCTGTACATTCAGATTCTCCCGGAGCATTTGTCATTCCTACAGGTGGTGCACTTCCGGAATATGTGAATGCTAGTTGGCCTGTTACAAGTATAACCGCCAACGTAAACAATGCGAGTACTAATTTTTTCATAGTTTGATTATTTATAGTAATAGTGAATATACCAAAATTGTATAAACAAACCATAAACCCGGATGGTTTTTAAGTATTTTTACAAATCATCCCTCGTTAAAGTGTCACCATATCAATCACAAAACGGTATTTCACATACGCTCATAAGCTTCATTGATTTGGTTCATGGCAATTACTTCAACATCACTCATGATATTGTGTTCGGCACAATAATCCAACATCTCCTGTGTTTCGGTAATGCCCCCAATTAATGATCCGGATAATTTTCTACGTTTGGCAATCAGGCTGAAAGCTGCTACCTGTGCAGGAGTGGGAGGTGCCCCCAATAAAATCATGGCACCATCTAGTTTCAGCAATTGTACAAACGCATTCACATCATGGGTTGCCGAAACAGTATCAATGATAAAATCAAAGGAGCCCGCTAACTTTTTCATGTCACTCTCATGGGTAGTGAGCTCAAAATGATGCGCACCCAGTTTTTCGGCATCAGCTTTTTTGGAAGGACTGGTGCTCAACATGGTTACTTCGGCACCAAAAGAGGCGGCAAACTTTACTGCCATATGTCCTAAGCCCCCCAAACCTAAAATCGCTACTTTATGTCCTTTACCTACTTTCCAGTGACGTAATGGTGAATAGGTTGTAATGCCTGCGCATAACAAGGGTGCCACGCGTTTCAAATCCAGTTTGTCCGAAATCTTCAGTGTGTATTTTTCATCTACAACAATATTATTGGAGTAGCCGCCATAGGTGGGCAATGTTTCTCCTTTCGGTACATTATTATAAGTACCCAATGAACCTACGTCACAATATTGTTCCAGTCCGGCCAAACAGTTCGGGCAGGTTCTGCATGAATCCACAAAACAACCAATGCCGGCAAGATCACCGACTTTAAATTTGGTTACCTGAGTGCCCACTGCAGTTACTTTTCCCACAATTTCATGTCCGGGAACAATGGGGTAGATGGTACCCTGCCATTCGTTACGCACCTGATGTAAATCGGAGTGACATACACCTGAGTATTGAATTTCTATGAGCACATCATGCATGCCCACATCTCTGCGTTGAAATTGAAAATCACTTAAGGGTGTGGTTGTATCGAATGCTGCGTAACCTTTGGATTGAATCATGAGTATTGTTGTGTTATGTTAACTGAACAATGATAGTGAGCTTTTGTGTTTATGGAGACGTTTTTACCGCAGAGATCTCAGAGAAAATGCAACGCAGAGTGATGCTGAGGTTAATATTTGTTGGCGACCCTTCGGATTTCGTCTTTTAGTTTGAGTACATTAAAATTAATCAGTAAACCTAATTTTACTTTTTGAGAGTTTTAAGTAAGTAATATCTTGTGCCAGATGAATATCATTTAGGGCATCAACAGATTTAATTTCAACAATGATTTTCTGCTCAACGAATAAATCTGCCCGATAGCCGCATTCCAATTTCTCTTCTTCATAGACTAGCGGGAGAGCATACTGTTTATTAGCCACTAAACCAATTTTATTAAGTTCATAATACAAACAGGCCTCGTATGCTGATTCCAATAATCCGGGACCTAATACAGAATGCACTCTAATTGCACATCCAATAATTTTTTCAGTAATGTCATTTTCTGTCATATTTCAATGGGGTTTAAAGTATATCTCATAGTTCTCTGCGCATAACTCCGCGTTACTCTTCGGTTACATTCACAGGTTTATTTTGCATCGAATTCTCAATTATGTGAATGCTTTCTAATCTTCAATACCACAAACTTACTCGTAGGTGTATTGCTTTTATCCGCAACAGAACCAATCGGAACCAATACATTCGTTTCCGGAAAATAAGTAGCGGTGCATTTTTCGGGGATATTGTATTTCACAACAATGAAGTTGTGAGCTACACGTTCAATGCCATTATGGTAATTGAATAGATCTACTACATCACCGGCTTTCAGGCCTTGTTTGGCAATATCATTTTCATTCATCATAATTACCCTGCGTTCATTGTAAATACCACGGTAACGGTCGTCCAAGCCATAAATGGTAGTATTAAACTGATCATGTGTGCGTATGGTCATCATCATCAACTCATCATCAGCCAAATGGTTTTGAGGAATAGGGGCAACGTTAAAGTTGGCTTTTCCGTTAAGCGTAAAGAACTTTCCTTCACGCGCTCCATTCGGTAAATAAAAGCCACCGGGTTCGCGTACACGTTTGTTATAATCGGTAAATCCGTTTATGGTTCGTTCAATGTCTTCGCGGATATTATCGTAATTACGTTCGTATAAGTTCCATTCCACTTTAGTGTTTTTTTCGAAAGTAGCTTTGGCGAGTTGGCAAACAATTACACTTTCACTCAGAAGTTTAGTACTCACAGGTTTCAGGTTTCCTTTACTCATCTGAATCACACCCATAGAGTTTTCACAACTGATAAACTGCTCTACGCCATTAGCATTAATATCTTTATCACTGCGGCCGTAAGTAGGGAGGATGAGAGCCTCTTCGCCTGTAATTAAATGACTGCGGTTAAGTTTTGTGCTGATGTGAACAGTGAGCTTACAATTACGCAAGGCTTGTGCTGTGAATGTAGTATCAGGAGTAGCAGACAGGAAATTGCCACCCATAGCAATAAACACTTTACCTTTTTCGGCATGCATCTTTTTGATTGCATCCACCACATCCAACCCATGCTCATAAGGAGCGTTGATCTTGAACACAGAATTAAGTTTGTCAATAAAAGCTTTCGATGGTTTTTCGTAAATACCCATGGTGCGGTCGCCTTGCACATTGCTATGGCCACGCACTGGGCAGGTACCGGCTCCTGGTTTACCAATACTGCCCTTAAGCAATAACAAGTTTACCACTTCCTTAATTGTATCCACCGCATTTTTATGCTGTGTCAAACCCATTGCCCAGCAGGCGATGATTTTGTTTTTATGCTTGAATGCTTCTGCTGTTTTGAGAATATCTTCAACAGAGATGCCACATGCGTCACTCAATTCTGCGAGTGAATATTGGTCAAATGTTTTAACCAGTTCTTCATAACCGGAAGTGTGGTCTTTGATAAAGGCCAAATCAAAAATGTTTCCGGGATTATGTTGTTCAGCCTCCCACAATACCTTTTCAATAGCTTTCATCAATGCGAGATCACCATTAATTTTTACCGGTAAAAAGATATCGGCAAGGTTTGCTTTGATTCCTAAGATACCATTTATTGTTTGCGGATTGTTGAATCCAACAAGTCCTGTTTCGCGCAATGGGTTTACTGAAATAATGGTGCATCCGTTGGCCTTTGCTTTTTGCAAAGCCGTTAACATTCGGGGATGATTGGTGCCGGGATTTTGTCCTAAGATGATGATGACTTCTGCCTCGTAAAAATCTTCAAGTGTTACAGAACCTTTTCCAATACCAACGGTTTCGCTGAGTGCGACACCGCTGCTTTCGTGACACATATTGGAACAATCGGGTAAGTTATTGGTGCCGAATTCGCGCACGAAGAGCTGATATAAAAAAGCAGCTTCATTACTTGTTCTGCCCGAAGTATAAAAAATTCCGTCATCCGGAGATGGCAATTCATTCAGGTTTTTGGCAATCAGTTTAAAGGCATCTTCCCAGGAAATCGGCTGATAATGTGTGGCGCCTTTCGGTAAATACATTGGCTCAGCTACACGACCTTTTTTACCTATTTCATAATCGTTGAGTTGCGATAATTCAGATATACTATGCTCTGTAAAAAACTTTGCCCATAGAGCTTTGGTTGTTGCTTCTTCGGCAATGGCTTTGGCTCCGTTCTCACAATATTCGGCAATGGGGGAGCGCTCATCATCCGGATCAGGCCATGCACATCCCGGACAATCAAATCCATCCTTCTGGTTCATCTTCAGCAACGCCTTGGTTCCCCGAATCGGGCCCATTTCACTCAATATATGCTTAACAGATGAAACAACTGCTGGAATGCCGGCTGCAACCACTTTGGGTTCTGTAAGTTTTATGTCCAGAAACGTTTCGGGATTTTCGGGATTAGGTTCTTGTTCCTTTGCCATACCTCGAAAGTAAGAAAAAAGATGAAATGTGACACATTTCGGATCTCGGATTTGTGATTTCGATGGAAGTTAGCTGTTAGAAAGATATATGACGAATAAAAAGAGTAGAAAGGAGTTATTTCGCTAACGACTATAGAATCCGAAATCGCAAATCCGCCATCCGATATTCATTATTGCGCTGAAGTACTCAGCTTTTTCATGCCCACCAGTTCATCATATTTGTATTGGATGTTTTTGTGGTACACTAAAATAAGGTATTCGTTTTCTGTATTGGAAGAGCTTCCTTCCAATGAAACTTCATCGGGTTGCCCGGTAGTTTCATTTTTAACCGCATAGATGTATTCATACCTGCCTTGTTTGAGCTGGACTTCCAGATCATACCTGCCACGATTTTTGTTGTAATACATTTTGTATTTAGGTAACAATTTCCAGTCAGTAAATTCACCAAACACATATACATCCCCATCCTGAATTGGATTCATACTCATGAGGTAAAAATTTACCCATGCGTAATCCCCATCTAAATCCGAATTGATACCGTCCTTATTGGCAAGTATCCTGCGACCGTTATTATCCAGATACTGAAAATACTGTTTGGAACCACGGGACTCATCATAATTCAGAATGACGTGGTATAGGCTGTCAAATGTTTTGCTTCTTACATTTGGACTGAGTGTACGCAAACTTCTGAAATCAAAAAAACGGAATTCATTTCCACCGGGAAATATAGCCTGATCGAGAGAGTTGTATTGCAGAACATTGTCGGCAATGAATTGTGGTTTTAATCCGCGAATAGCATTGTCCCAGCGACCATTTTGAGTAATCACAACACTGATGTCACCAAAAGGATTGGGAACATTATAACCCTTGTAATTGATATTAAACTGAATTTCCTGTTTGGTAAAACGGTATTGGGCCAATGTTGCCGGTTGTACTTTTCCATCAATGGTTACGTTTGGATTCATCACCATCATCCTACGTGTTAATACCAAATCTTCTTCATCAAAATTTCGGAATACCTTTACTAAGTAATTGCCCGCAATGCGCGGTTTCATATTATCATTGGGTAATATCAAATTGTAATGAACGTACTTTACGTACGTATTGGTTGAAAAACGAAAGTCGTTGATATTATCAATAGTGAGCCCGTTGATGTATTCGTTTTGTCCCAAAGGTGTAGGGTTCCAATTGGCATCGCAATGGGTAAGGGAGTATTGAAAATATTCATTTCTGTTACCCACTATGTCAAAACCTAATTGCAGTTGTTCACTTGAATTTAAGGTCATGATTGGAAAACGATCATCAACCCCGGCCTTGCTGAAAATGACACTCTGCACTTTGGGGTCGTAGATGTAATTGTCAAATACAAGTTCCTGAGCAAAGGTCAGGCTTGTGCTTAGCAGGGTAAGGAAGAGTGAGGTTATTCTAATCATGAAGACAAGTTAGGCATTTTGTTCTAATTCCATAATCTGGAGGAAGAGCTGCTCGTATTGTTGTTCGGTTTCAGCTAAACGCTTTTTATCGGTTTCATATTGTTTGTTCAACTCCAATGCCTTTGCCGTATCTTTCATCAACTCAGTATCGGAAAACTTCAATTCTGTTTGTTGCATTGATTGTTTCAATGTATCAATCTGCGGTTCCAGTTCGCTGAGTTTACGCTGTAATTGTTGAATCTGGTTTTTGTTGGAAGGAGCTTTGGCTTTTTCTTCTTTCACCACAGGTGCCACTTTCTCAACTTTTGCAGGAGCCGGTTGCAATTTTCCCTGTTTCAGTTTTTCTTCTTCCTGTTTCTTTCTCCAGTATTCGTATTCGGCAAATGTTCCCGGGTATTCTTTGAGTTCTTCGTTTTCAATCCACCATATTTTATTGGCAACATTGTTTACAAAATAACGGTCATGGGATACCACAATAAAGGTTCCTTTATATTGTTGCAATGCTTGTGTGAGGATATTAATGGAACGCATGTCCAAGTGATTGGTAGGCTCATCCAGTAACATGAAGTTGGCTTCCAGTAAAAGGGTTCGGGCAAGTGCGACACGCGCTTTTTCTCCTCCCG
>JAZKGH010000258.1:0-14849 GCA_040386055.1 Bacteroidota bacterium | reverse complement strand
ATTCCTTGATAGCTCAGCTGGTTAGAGCGAGTGACTGTTAATCACTAGGTCCCTGGTTCGAGCCCAGGTCAGGGAGCAAAAAAAGCCACTCAGTCGAGTGGCTTTTTTTATTTAAATTCTGCTCATTAATCACTACGTCTCTGGTTCCCCCGATAGCTATCGGGGCAGGTCAGGGAATAATTAAAACATAACTCAGTTGAGTGGCTTTTTTGTATTTAAATTCCGCTTATTAATCATTAAGTCCGAATTCATTTTTTAACCCCAAACCCCATGCACTTCTGTTACATTTTATATTCAACTAAATTCAATCGGTATTACACAGGTGAAACCCCAGATGTAAATGCAAGGCTGTTGTATCATAACAGCTATGAATTAAATACGAACTCAACAAAAGCCGGTATACCTTGGGAGATAAAGTTAATTATTCCCTGTGATGATAGGATTCATGCCATAAGAGTTGAAAAACACATTAAACGAATTAAGAGTAAACACTTCATTGAAAATCTTCTAAAATATCCGGAACTTGTCCAAAAGATTGTGACTGTTAATCACTAGGTCTCTTGTTACCCCGATAGTTTCAGGGAGCACTTTACTTTTGCGGTATAATATTTTACATTCCGTTAAGGTAAAGCGCTGAATAAGGATATTTTTCTGACAAGTCACGGACGACACGTCCGCGACAACATCGTGATTAATCAATAGGGAGTACTTTATTTACAATGCCCTCTCAAGAACACCCCTTACCTTAAATTCTTCTGCCATCTCAACCAACCTGTTTCTGATACGCGCGGGGATCCGATCGTTTTCCTGAGATAACGGAGGTAACGTTAAGGTATCGTTGGGTATGCCAAAGAGCAGGTAAGGATCTTCATTTATCTTGCTAAAACCATAACTCTTATAAAAGGTGGAATGATTCGTAAAACAATCAACGATCGCGTGCTTTCTATGATCACAATGTTCAATGTACAGAACCAGTGCGCATTCGACCAAAAACCTTGAGACGTTGAGACCCCGGTGTTCAGGATGCAGGATCAACCTGCTTGCTTCTATTAACTGCTCTCCTTTGATACGGATCTCTGTATAATAATTCCAATGACTTGGCGGAACATTGGTATAACTTAAAAACGGATAAGGAGCATTCTGTTTTTGACGTGAATATTCTGCTTTTAAAGGTAAAGAATAAGAATCGCCTATTTCCAACACCGATTCATTCACAAGCTCAGGGCTTGGCAAAACAAGCCTTACATAACCTATGATGTGATCGTCTTTCCGCAAACAATAATGCTTTGCATGCACATCAAAAACATTGATATCAATTCTGATCGGGTTTTGTTTCAGTCTTACTTTATTGATTGACTCTGCATAAACAGCATAACGCATCTGAAAACATTTTTCGAGATCTTCTTTGTTGGTTACTTCGCTAAAAGTGTAAATTTTTTTCATATGGCGTTACAAATTTATAGCAATCGAAATGGAACCATCTAAGCATAAATATCTTAATGATAACATAGCAATTACATAAGTTTAGTAAGTAGAGGTGCATCGTTCAGGCATAACAAAGGAACAACTATATGTATGCATGAATCAATACCCGTATATGGGTATTTCTTGTGTGTCATCTTTTAAGGAAAGCAGCTAAAGATCTGCTCAGTCAACACTTATATTATTATCCATCGCATACCTTAATAAGGACGCCAGATTATTGCATTGCGTTTTGCGGTATACATTTTTGCGATGGGTTTCTACCGTATAGTGTGAGATATGTAATTCTTCTGAGATTTGCTGAGTGGTTAATCCTTTTAAAACCAGTTTCAGGATATCTGTTTCACGGGGTGAAATTCCAATTGTAGGTTGGGTTTGAATGAGCATTTTGGAAAAAAACGTCTGCCCCTTTATCACCGTATTAATACAGGATATCAATTCTTCCTTACCTGAGTTTTTTAGCAGGAATCCACTTGCGCCATAATTTTCGGCATCCACTATCATTCGTTTATCCATCTGCATCGTGAGAATAATAAAACGGGTAGGGATCTTTTTATGAAGTTGCTGCAAGATCTGAATACCCGACCGTTGGGGCATACGGATATCAAGTATAGCCAGATCAGGTTTTATTTCCAGCAGATCATTGCATGCCTGCTCTCCATTCAGGGCACTTCCTACTATTTCAATGTGTGGTTCGTTACCTAATAACAATTGTATGCCATCAAGAATGATCTGATGATCATCAGCCACATATAAACTGTATCGTTTTTGTTCTTTCATTGGTAAACGGGCAAATCTATAATTACAGATGTTCCCTGGTCAGATGAATCAATTTCAAATTTTCCTTTCAGGGCGGTTACCCTGCTTCTCAAATTGGTAAGGCCGTTTCCATCCCGGGAGATCTTTTTGGCAATACCTTTTCCATTATCTTCAACAAGGATCTGTATATTTTTTTCTTCTTCAATTACATGAATAAAAGCCCGGGTTGCTCCTGCATGTTTATAAATATTGTTCAGTAACTCAGCAATCATGCGATAAATAGACAGCTTAAAATCAATAGGAGGATCGTTTTGAATGCTTACTTCAATCTGCCATTCAATACTTGAGGCCACCGACAGGTTATCGATCAACCGGGTAAGTGCCGATTTTAAATTCTGGGCCGAAATAAAAGCCGGCTTAAGATTCTGAGACAGCTCTCTTACTTCATTTATACTATTATCTATCTCATCAATTATTTTTTCGAGAGTGTGCTCAAAAGTGTTTTTCCCCGCCCCGTTTCTCAGGTATTCGAGATTCATTTTCAGTCCGGACAGTTTTGCACCAATGCCGTCATGTAACTCTTCCGCCAAACGTTTCCGTTCCTTTTCTTCACCTACCTGGAGTGCAAAATAAAGTTCCTGTTGTTTGGCCAATTCTTCTTTTGCGCGTTCGCTTTGAATTTGCTTCGTCCGGAGATAATACACGTAAATATACACGAACACAAATACAACCAGCAGGGTTATAAATAATGTACCTGCTACATAATAAAAGATTATATCGGTTTGTTCCTGAAGCATCTGAACGATTGGGCATACAACAAATTGGCGAATATATTTACCATGGCATGGATACCCAGCCCTAGTGTTTTAATGCCATCAGGTTTGTCTGCAATCTGATTGAAAAATAAGAAAAAAAAGAGATTGATGGAGAAATAAATAAATACGGCACATGTATACCAGAACAAAGCGTTGGTATGCATTGGTATGATCATATCCACTCTGAGCATCCTGAGAAAAAAGATCAGACTGAAAATGGTGAGTACAATGCTATCATACGTGCGGGCAAAATCATTCATCCGGTACCACCCCCCTTTTATAAATGCATTATACCAGGCAAATCCCATTGCTACGATGAACAATATAGACCAAACCCACCATTTGTATTTTAAGGTAAAGCGTGTACAAAACACCCAACTCAGAAAACCATACTCTATGAGTGAAAATACATGGAGAGGAGGCAGATTATTCCCGTTAATATGTTGCGCATACCAGTTGGCAAAATATTCGGTAACAAGTGCAATACATACAAAAACAGCAAGTGCTTTAAATCCTTTATCTAACCTGGTAAAATACACAATACCTGTAATTACAGGTACGAATGCACTGAATTGTGATAAATTTACCAATAGATGTGTGGATGTCATTTTGATTGCCTACTCCATATAGATTCAACCGTAGCAGCTCCAAAATCACCATCACTGGTAGCACAGTTCTGGCCCGGAGGACACATATTAGAATAGTTGTATGCTCCCAGTTCGGCTAATCCGAAATGTTTAAGTTGATCACCTTCCTGGAAATAAGGAATCACTGCCAGTTTCATATGTTCCTTTTCTTTCATCGGGTAGATCATTACTCCGATCGTTTCGTGCCCGGCTTCATCCGTTTTACTTAAGATCGCTTGTAAGGCCGTTTTTTCCATCTGCCAGGATATCGGCACTATTACACTTGCGGCATCTGAGGCATTAAAGGCGCCCAGAAATTCAGCCAGTTTAGCATTGTCAATGGGTTCCAGATCCATTAAGTTAGGTTTTTTTGTCTGAGCTTCTAAGGTTTGAACTTGCGCTTCAAGTTCGGCAATGCGTTTTTTTAATTGTTCCTTTTCTGAATTTCCGCAGGAAGCAAAAAAGACTATTCCTGCAAGCATTAACATCTTAAATAATTGTTTCATGGTTAATAGATTTGAAGGGCAATTTAGATATAAGTTGCCAAGGGAAGAATACCCAGTAGTAGGTATTTTAACCCCTATCCCCATTTGATGGTAGGAAAAACGCCTGAATGTATTGTTTCTTTGTACTGTAAACTTAGCCGTCTTTACATAAACTTCTAGCTTATGAAACAACTCAACAGGATCACTGCGGTTGGTTTGGTTGTAATTGTTACCATTATTGGTATTACAATTACAACCGCCAAAAGCAACAAACTTCGAAACGTACATCAAACAAGAATGGAACAACCTTTACCATTCAACTTCATTTCGAATTAGCCTTCGTTTGATGGACAGACACTTCAAGCAAATGTATCTTTAACTTATTCCATTTTTTCATACAATAAACCAGAAAAAATCAATTCGTCCTCTTCGCCCGTTCAACCCTGACATCCTCATAATATGCTTTCACTTCATTCACGTTTCCCTGTGCATCTGTAACAAATTCAATTTTAAAGTAGGTATTGTTTTTCCCTTTCATGATGGTTGGTGTCATGGGTTCCAATTCAAATTTTTGCCGGCCGGTTCGCTGGTAATATAGTTTGCCATTGGTATAGGTAAACGTTCGGTCACCAAACACACCTGCGTATTTTTTGAGGGTTGTTGTGTCGATAACGATTGGATTGTTGATGGCTTTTAACAAATCCAATTGCCAGTTTAACTGGTATAATTCCTCTGCACTTTTTGCGCCTGCAATCATGGCTTCAAATATTTTTATCTCAGCCATCTCTAATGCCTTTTCGGCTGTAACTTCAATATCCGGTTTTACACCAACACCCTCCCAATTTGTTTTGGTTACAGCATTTACAGCTCTGCCATACGGAATAGAAATAACAAAACCATTTGTAGCATCGCGCTCAAAAGTATTATGTGCACCTCCACCCGTAGTTTCGCCAATGATGGTGGCACGTTTTAAACTTTGCAGATCATACGCAAATTCTTCGGCTGCCGAAAAGGTGCGCTGGCTGGTGAGAATGTATACAGGTTTGTTCGTAAGCTCCTTTAATGTGCTGTCGGGAGTGGCCCAAAATTCGGTGGTTGTGTTTTCGCTGCGGTTGTAGCTACTGTTAATATGCGTTTGGGTTTTTAGAAAGAACCCGCAGAGCATGGCAACCGTTTCCGGTGATCCGCCTCCGTTTGTACGAAGATCAATGATGATGGCATGCGTATTTGCAACAAATTTCAGGGCAGCCTTTGCTGTTTCTTTTCCATAAACAGGATCGGCCCAAAAACGTTCGAGATTGATATAACCTATATTTCCATTGAGGATCTCAACGCTTCTAAAACCATAATTTAGTTCCCTGTTCCTCTCCAACTCATTCGTGTTATTGGTGGGCACAGTTGGATTGGAAAGTTGTAACGCAAAAGCCGGATTATATTGAACAAGTAGATGTCCATCATGGTAAACGGAAAACAGATCGCGGGTTAACGCATCGGAAAATACTACAGGATCTTTAGAGTTATTATACGCACCTGCTTTGAGACGTTGGTTTAAATACGCGCTCATTATACGGGCAGTGTCGGGAAACACATAATGATCCATCAGCAGCTGACGAATCACATTTACAACTTCCAATCTTGTTTTAGATGTTAAAGTATATGTGGCAACAGTATTTTGTGCTCCGGTTTGTTGAATACAACCAAGGCAAACTAGTATAACAATAAGAATATTTCTGGTCATGGTTTATGCATGAGGTATTTGCTTGATTGCTACAAAAAACCCCTTCCCTTCTATTGAACGGGAGGGATTTTTATGTATTCAACTATTTCCTATTAGCGGATATTCAACCTCTTCAGTTCCTCCACTGTTACATTTGGAGTCATTCCCTTTTTAATTTTGTTGATCATTAATGTTGCAACTTTCTCGGCATCCTGTTTGGTACTGAAACCTTTATTACCTGTCCGTGCAGGAATAGTGGGTTGGTGAATGTACTTTTTCCCATTATCCAAAATGGTGTACCCATAAGTACGATCAGAATTTTGAAATGTAGCATAGGTATACTCATGTTTGGGATACATAATACCTGTTTGTGCTTTTGCATGTATGGTACAAAACAAGAGCACAAAAGAAATAGATAGTATACAATTAAACTGTTTCATATATCACACTAAGATATTCGAATCCATTTAAAAAGAAATCATTTTGTGTTCCGAAAGCAAAAATCCCCCACCGAAGATGTATTCGATGGGGGATTTAAAAGATTACCATGCTTTAGTATTTAATAAGTTTTTGTGTTGACTTACCGGATTGTATAAAATAAACCCCTTGTTTTAATTCAGATAAATTGATTTCTCCATCACCTTGAATCTGTTTAACAGTATTACCTAACACGTCAATAATTATAGCCTTCTCCTGTAATCCTGTTACTGTAATAGATGAACTGGATGGGTTCGGATGAAGGGTGAATTTATTATTATGTTGATGTTCAGTTGATGTTACACTTACTGTTTTGCTGTATTCATAATTTCCATTAAAGTCTATTTGTTTTAATCTGTAATATAAAGTTGATGTCTGTGCGAACATTTCAGGTGCATTATAATCTGTGTATCTGTACTGACTTACTTTAGTTGTAGTTCCGTTACCTTTTACTTCACCTGTTTTTTCAAAAGTCTCATTATTTAAAGAGCGTTCTATTTCGAATTTATTATTATTAGTTTCTGAGCTCGTTTGCCAGATCACTTCTACAATTGAGTTTAGTGACCTTTGTGCATTAAAAAACTTTAGTTTAACAGGAAGAGATGAACCTGGAATTTTTATCCCGGCAAATCCTGATCTTATTTCTCTTAATGTT
This sequence comes from Bacteroidota bacterium, assembly GCA_040386055.1. GTDB lineage: Bacteria > Bacteroidota > Bacteroidia > UKL13-3 > UKL13-3 > UKL13-3. The sequence goes on along the minus strand of JAZKGH010000258.1, from coordinate 7,833 downwards.
TTCATATAAAAACCTCCAAAATAGATTGTATCCTCCATTATTTTAAGTGATAATACATAGCCGATATTCAAATCGTCTCTGTACAGTTCGAGATTTAATGGAAAGGCTTTTCCAGTAGTACTATCTATTACAGCCATACCAACCTTACTCTCACCACCCACAGACATAGTAGCACCTGATATATACACTTTCCCTTCAGATACTTTAACTCCTAATACGTATGGTAAAACAGATGGATTCCAAGAAGAAATTAATCCAGAAGGAATATTAATTGCAGCTAAACTATTGCGGCTCTGCCCTCCTATAGAAGAAAAATAACCACCAGCAATAATTCTATTGCCTAAAAGAGCTATGTCATTTATTGTAGAATCTGCATTCGGATTCCAGGAATTAGCTAATCCTGTTATGAGATTGACTGACGCAATTCTATTTCTTGATTGGCCTCCGATTATTCTAAAATCTCCTCCTAAATACATTGAAGTATCACCGAGATGAAACGTTCTTACTACACCATTTGCATTCGGATTCCAGGTATGTAAATTACCCGTGGATATATTTATTGCAGCAATATTATTACGTCCTATTCCCCCAATGGTAACAAAACTCCCTCCTAAGTATAATATTCCGCTGTTCACTTTTATTTTAAGAACTTCGGAGTTAACATTTGGATTGAATGAGGTAACCATTCCTGTTGCTATATTAACACTTGCTAAATTATTTCTGCTTTGCCCGCCTATAGCAGTATAATTCCCTCCCACATAAAGAGTATCATTTACAACATCCAACGTTCTTACAAGCCCCCCAGTTACATTAGGATTCCAGTCTAAAATACGTCCCGTACTTTTAAGAAATGCTGCCAGATTATTTCGCACTTTGCCGCCTATATTTGTATAATTACCCCCCACATACATTCGGTTTCCTGATATACTTATGGTCGAAACTCTGTATATTCTACTATTTGAATTAGACGGTCCTCCTGCACACGGATTCCATGAAAAAGCTGCTCCAGTTAATGTATCAAGAGCTGCTATTCCTATTCTTGATTGACCTCCAATGATTATAAAATCTCCACCCACATAGACTCTTTCATTTACAATATTTAACGACCCTACTACACTATTTGCATTCGGATTCCACGTTGTTACCAAACCCGTAGTCTTACTTATGCATGCAACCTGACTACGTGAGTTGCTACCTATTGAATAAAAAGCACCACCTACGTATACTTTATCTTTTGAAACAGCTATTGCATTTACATTTCCTCCCGCATTCGGATTCCATGATGTTACCGCACCTGACGCGGAATCAACTGCCGCTAATCGATTCCGAACAAACCCGCCAAAAGCTGTAAAGGTTCCACCTATATATACGATACCATTATCAATGGCTATTGTATTTACCATAATATTAGTCGGAATTGTGGTTCCATCCGGATTCCATGGCAATACAACACCTGATACTGCATCCAAAGCTGCTAATCCATTTCTTATTTGGCCACTTATACTTAAAGCAGTACCAACTATATATAGTCTATTACCAGACAATAACATTGCAGATATATGTCCGGCTCCGGGATTCCACGGTAACAATGAGTTTGAAGATAATCTGATTGCAGCTAACCCATCCCTTAATTGCCCTCCAACAAAAGTAAAGCCCCCACCTATATACATATCATCGCCATACATAGTCATTGTACCAATCCCCCCATTTGTATAACTGTTCCATGATGTGGCGAGTCCAGTAATTATATCAAGACCAGCAACTCTAAATCTTTCCTGCCCGCCAATTATAGAAAAATCGCCTACTGCATAGAGCACTCCATTATGAATAATTATATCCTTTACAATTCTGTTAGCATTCGGATTCCAGGAAATCGCAGCAGCGCTGCTACCAGTATCAATTGCGGCAATGTAATTTCTTGCTTGACCACCAATACTTGTAAAATCTCCACAAACATATACATTACTTCCCTTACGGATAAGTCGACTTATAGAAGAATTTGCATTAGGATTCCATGCTGTCGCTATAGCTGTTGTTTTATTTACTGCAGCAATATTGTTCCTCGTAATTCCTCCAATCGATGTAAAAGATCCTCCAATGTAAATTATCTGAGAGCTTGGGGAAACATCAATTGCCCTAACATGGCTTCCTGAAATATTAAGATTCCAGGATGTGGGTAATCCTGTTGTTGTATCTATTGCAGCGATACTCTTTCTTAATTGCAAAGAAACGGTATCAAAATACCCACCTGCATATATAACCCCTCCGGAAGATTTCAGAGTCAAAACTTGATTATTTACATTCGGATTCCATGAAGTCGTTATTCCGGTTATTGCATCAACAGCTGCCAATCTGTTTCGGGTTAGACCTCCTGCCATTCTGAAAACACCTCCCAAATAAACCTTGTTTCCCTCAGCGACCATACAGTGTACTGAATTATCCAGGTTCGGATTCCAGGATGTTACCATACCATTACTATCAATATGGGCTGCATAATTTCTTGTTAAGTCTCCTACCTTAGTAAATCCTCCACCAATGAACCAACCACCTTTTCCATCACTTACTGAACATGAAATGCTACTATTTACATCTGGCATTTTTTTTATCACTCCAGTTGTTGTAGAAATGATAATATTATTTTTAACGTTCGTTATATTTCCAACAGTCATAAATCCGCCACCAACAAATAAAGTATCTCCCTTTTTTGCTATGGCGTTTACAGGGGAGTTAAAACCCAAATTAGAAAACTGACTTGTTACCTTACCAAGTGAATCAATATGTGCTAGTCCATTTCTTAAAGAATCTCCAACTTGGGTAAATTTGCCTCCAATATAAAAACCCTTATTTCCATCCGAAATACATACCCCCACTTCTTCATTCGGTTTAGGGTAGTTGTACAATACACTATCTGAGGGTATTTGCACGGGGGCTCCATATCTACCGACACTGTCAGCATTAAATACTGATGAAAAACTTCCGGCAATAAACATTGTATCACCTTTATTGGCAATATCAATTACATATCCATTTGTTTCGGGTACATTTCGCATTACAGTTTGTGCACTTAAGAACAAACAACCAAAACAAACAACAACAACAAGTAAAAAATATTTTTTCATGAAAAAGGGCTTATAGATAGCGCAAAGAAACTTCTTTTAATATAAAGTACAACTCGAAAGAAACTAAACCGTTGTCTCTAACCAAAAATCCCCCACCGAAAATGTATTCGATGGGGGAGTTGGTATTTTTATTTGGCGTTACTGAGTTCCCATGGATACATTTCAGGTAAATTCAACCTGACTTCGGTGAACTCAGTCTGACGTTATCCTACGAACAACCTGTCTGCGTTCCGCAGTTCATGCATTTGTAGCAGGCACCACTGCGGATGGTTAAACTACCACAGCTTGGGCAAGCCGGACTGTCACCAAAGCTTTTTAAGTATGCTTGTGTTTGATCAATTGGTGTTGCTTCTGCCATTGGTGATGTGCTTGTTTCAGCTACCACTTGTGGTTTCATGAATCCTATTGGAGCAGGTACTATTGTTTCGTTTAAGATCGGGTTTACTTCTATTGCTTTCGGAGCAATTTTCAGGTGTGGTCTGTTCACTGCTAAGTTGCTGCGTTGTGAATCGTTTGGTGCAACCTGGATAAAATCTTCTCTGCCTAAATATTCAAAGCCTAACATGCGGAACATGTAGTCAATGATTGATGTAGCATTTTTGATGTTATCATGTCCGTTAACCATACCTGCAGGCTCGAAGCGTGTAAAGGTAAATTTGTCAACGTACTCTTCCAATGGAACTCCGTATTGCAAGCCTAGTGATACAGCTATTGAGAAACAGTTCATCAACGAACGAAGAGTTGCTCCTTCTTTATGCAGATCCACAAAAATTTCACCTAACGTTCCGTCTTCGTATTCACCTGTGCGAACAAAGATTGTTTGTCCGCCAACAGTTGCTTTTTGTGTGAAACCTGCACGTTTACCGGGCAATTGTTTGCGCTCAACAATACGCGCTAATTTACGTTTGAATTCTGTATCGCTTGAGCGGTTGAGAATTGCAGTTGCTGCATCCAATACTTGCTCAGGTGTTAACTCTCCCACCGGTTTGTTAGCATCTTGTCCAAGTACCGACTCTACTACTTCCTGCATTTCTTCTTCGTCTTTCACATCCGATTTGTTGCTTAGCGGTTGTGATAATTTGCAACCATCACGGTACAATGCATTTGCTTTTAAGCCCATGCTCCAGCTTAAGTGGTAGCATTCTTTTATTTCTTCAACGTTGGCTTCGTTCGGAAGGTTGATTGTTTTGGAGATCGCACCACTCAAAAATGGTTGTGCTGCTGCCATCATGCGGATATGTCCGGTTGCTGCGATGTAACGCTCACCTTTGTTTCCGCATTTGTTTGCGCAATCAAACACCGCTAAGTGCTCATCTTTCAATTCAGGTGCACCTTCAACAGTCATTGTTCCGCATACGAAATCATTTGCTGCTTCAATTTCTGCTTTGGTAAATCCAAGTTTGCGCAACATGTTAAAGTTAGGACTGTTGTATTCTGCAGCCGTAAATCCTAAACGTTGCAAACAATCTTCACCTACTGTCCATTGGTTAAATGCAAATCCGATTTCGAATGCACCGGCTGCTGCTTTATCTAATTTTGCAATTTCTTCATCTGTAAACCCACGGAACTTCAAGCTCTCCGGATTGATAAACGGAGCACCGGTTAATGTTGCACTTCCTGTTGCGTGTTGGATGATCGCATCAATTTGTGCAGGTGTGTAACCCAAGTTTTTCAACGCGGCAGGTACTGATTGGTTGATGATTTTGAAATATCCGCCACCTGATAATTTTTTGAATTTCACCAAGGCAAAGTCAGGCTCGATACCAGTAGTATCACAATCCATTACCAACCCGATTGTTCCTGTTGGAGCAATAACGGTTGTTTGTGCATTGCGGTATCCGAATTTCTCTCCCATTTGTACTGCGTGATCCCATGATGTACAAGCAGCACTCAATAAATAATCAGGGCAGTATTTAGGATCGATGCCTGCAGGACGAATGGATAACCCTTCGTATAATTCAGTAGTGTTATAAGCAGCATAGCGGTGATTTTTCATTACACGCAGCATATGCTCTTTGTTTTCTTCATATTTAGGGAACGCTCCAAGGAACTGCGCCATCTCGGCTGAGGTTTTGTATGCTGTTCCGGTTAGGATGGCTGTAATCGCTCCGCAGATAGCAAATGCTTTAGGTGAGTCATAAGGAATACCTGCTACCATTAGTGCAGTTCCCATATTAGCATATCCTAAACCTAATGTTCTGTATTCGTATGAAAGTTGTGCAACCTCTTGTGACGGGAATTGTGCCATCAATACAGAGATCTCCAATACAACTGTCCACAAGCGTGAAGCGTGTTCAATACCTTTTACATCATATGTTGACGAATCAGCATCAAAGAAACGCATTAAGTTTAACGATGCTAAGTTACATGCTGTGTTATCCAGGAACATGTATTCAGAGCAAGGGTTCGATGCATTGATACGTCCACCTTCAGGACAAGTATGCCATTCGTTGATGGTGGTATCATATTGAACACCCGGATCAGCACAAGCCCATGCGGCATCACCAATCATATCCCACAATTCTTTTGCAGGCATTGTGTTCATCACGCGACCATTGGTACGTGCTTTCAATTCCCAGTCTTTACCTTCTTCCAAAGCCGTAAAGAACTCATGCGGAATACGAACCGAGTTGTTTGAGTTTTGACCCGAAACCGTAGCATATGCTTCGCCTTCGTAGTCGCTAGGATATCCTGCATCAATTAATGCAGCAACTTTTTTCTCTTCGTTTTTTTTCCAGTTGATGAACTCAACAATTTCCGGATGATCTAAATCCAAACAAACCATTTTAGCAGCACGTCTGGTAGTTCCTCCCGATTTGATAGCACCTGCAGCACGATCACCAATTTTCAGGAAGCTCATCAATCCGGATGAAGATCCGCCACCCGATAATTTTTCAGCAGCTCCGCGAATGCGTGAGAAGTTGGTTCCAACACCCGAACCGTATTTGAAGATACGCGCTTCACGTACCCATAGATCCATGATACCGCCTTCGTTTACTAAATCATCATCTACGGATAAAATGAAACAAGCATGTGGTTGCGGACGCTCATAAGCCGAGGTAGAGCGTTCCAACTTGCCTGAAGTCGGGTTTACGAAATAATGCCCCTGTGGTTTACCGGTGATGCCATATGAACTATGCAAACCGGTGTTAAACCATTGCGGAGAATTCGGAGCAGCATGTTGTCCGATGATCATGTATACCATTTCATCGTAAAACACTTCAGCATCTTTTGCCGAATCAAAATAATTATATTTTTCACCCCATGATCTCCAGCAGTGTGCCATACGATGTGCAACCTGCTTAATGGAATTTTCGCTTCCAAGCAAACCATCCGCTTGTGGAACACCCGCCTTACGGAAATATTTTTGAGCCAATACATCCGTTGCAACCTGACTCCAAAATTTCGGGACCTCTACATTGTTTAATTCAAATACTTTTTCTCCGTTAGGATTTTTAATAACGGATGTACGAAAATCATATTCGTACAAATCAAAAGGAGAAACTCCTTCTTTGGTAAAAAAGCGCTCGAAGCGGAGGCCTTTTTGTCCCGATGCATCAGGATTTTTTTTGGTGTTGCGGCTACTCATGAGATAGGCTGAATTAAGTATGTTTAAGTAATGTTAAGTAATCGTAAAAAAATTTAGGGGGTTTTTATCCAAAAGTGCTTCTTCCAAACGGTTCTATCAAACTGCATTTTCCACAGTTAAATTTCATCCACACCACTTCGCCTTGTTTTTCTGCCACCTTAATGTGTGCATAACATAAATTATTCACAAAAAGTCTTTTATTTGCCTAGGATTGCAAGGGCAAAAAAGTTGATTCAGTATCAGTCACTTGTCCTTTTTATAATACATATTAAGCGTGAAAAATTTGATTTTAAGTCACTTACTAGCAAACACTGGCAAAGGCAGCAAGCAACTAGCCGTGTTGATAGACCCCGATAGCATCTCCGATGAAGCTATGCTGGTAAACACCTGTAAAATGAGCACCGCAGCCGGTGCCGATTTAATACTGGTGGGAGGAAGTTTGATAACCAACGGCTTTTTTGAGCGTTGTATCAGCATCATTAAAGCAAACACAAACATACCGGTGGTGCTGTTTCCCGGCAATATCATGCAAATAGATGAGCATGCCGATGCCATTTTATTTTTGTCCCTTATCTCGGGCCGTAATCCCGATATGTTGATTGGAAAACATGTATTGGCTGCCCCAATGTTAAAGAAAGCAAACATCGAAGTGATCCCAACGGGATACATGTTAATTGATGGTGGCAATATTACTTCGGTAAGTTATATGAGCAATACCACACCTATTCCTTCCGATAAATCAAGCATTGCGGCTTGTACTGCTTTGGCAGGTGAAATGCTGGGATTACGTGCCATCTATATGGATGCCGGCAGTGGTGCCAAACAACCTATTCCTGAAAAACTGATTCGTGAAGTGAAAAAAAATATATCCGTTCCACTGTTTGTAGGTGGAGGTATCCGCACACCGGAAGCCGCGAAAGCTGCAGCACAGGCCGGAGCTGATATTGTGGTGGTGGGTAATGCTATTGAAAAAGATTCGTCACTGATTGCGAAATTGGTGGAAGCTGTGAAATCGTAATTACGGTTTTTACATCATGCGAAACTGATTATATTCGCAGCCCCATAAGAGAATTGGTTATTGGTTATTGGTTATTGGTTATTGGTTATTGGTTATTGGTTATTGGT
>JAZKGH010000257.1:6216-6801 GCA_040386055.1 Bacteroidota bacterium | reverse complement strand
TGTTACCCTTGATGAGCTGAGTAGTTTAAAAGACGGATTGTATTTTCTTTTCATCAGTAATGGAGAACAGACACAAAGCACTAAACTGATTAAACAATAATATTGATTTTCATCTTTTGAAAAACGCCTCCATTCATTTCTGAATGGAGGCGTTTTTTGTTTTAGCATTGTTTCTATAAAAAAGGGTTATTTCACGATGGTGAAACAACCCTTCTCAGTATTAAAGAACAAAGTGAGTATTACATAAAAATCGTTTGTTCCCTATCAGGTCCAATCGAAATCATACTCAACTTAGTATCAATGTGTGTTTGCACGTAATTCATGTATTGCTTGAACGTTTCAGGTAAGTCGTTGTATTGACGAATGCCCGTTAAGTCTTCAGTCCATCCTTTAAATGATTTGTATTGGGGATCAATAATAGCATCTGCAATATTGAACGGAATTTCGTTCGTTAACTTATCCTCAATTTTATATTGATCACACACAAGCACTTCTTCAAACCCACTCAACACATCACTTTTAGTACAAATCAAATCTGTTACACCATTTAACATGATAGCGTATTTCAATGTGGGTAAATCTAAC
>JAZKGH010000257.1:0-6206 GCA_040386055.1 Bacteroidota bacterium | reverse complement strand
CCAGCCTGTTCTGCGCGGACGGCCGGTTGTTGCACCAAACTCAAATCCCATTTTACGCAACTTCTCCCCTGTTTCATTTTCCTGCTCAGTTGGAAACGGGCCACTACCAACACGTGTACAGTATGCTTTAAAAATTCCATACACTTTATTTACCTTTTGAGGTGCAACACCCAACCCGTTGCATACACCACCTGTTATGGTATTAGATGATGTTACAAACGGATAGGAACCAAAGTCAATATCCAATAATGTTCCTTGTGCACCCTCACCAATAATTTTTTTGCCTTTACTCATCAGATCGTTAATCATATATTCAGAGCTGATAATGGGGAATTGCTTCAGGAACTCAACTGCTTCAAAAAATGCCGGCTCCAGTTCTTCAAGGTTATATTCAAAATTAAAACGATCCAATAACTGCTTATGGTTAGCAACAGCAGCATTGTATTTTTGCCTGAAATTAGGTGCTAAAATATCTCCGATACGCAATCCGCTTCTGCCAATTTTATCCTGATAAGTAGGGCTAATTCCACGTAATGTTGATCCTATTTTATGTTCACCTTTATTAGCCTCACTTGCTGCATCCACCAAACGATGCGTTGGCAAAATCAAATGTGCTTTTTGTGAAATGAAAAGATTTTTAGTTGGATTACCACCTGATGAAGCTACCTTCTCAATTTCCTTTTTTAGCGTAACCGGATCTATAACAACACCGTTACCAATAATATTGATACAATGCTCATGAAAAATCCCCGAAGGAATGGTGTTCAATACGTGCTTTTGGCCATTAAATTCAAGAGAGTGCCCCGCATTCGGCCCCCCTTGAAAACGTGCCACCACATCATATTTTGGTGTAAGTACATCTACAATTTTACCTTTCCCCTCATCTCCCCACTGCAATCCTAATACTACGTCTATCATCTGTTTTATATTTATAAGCTATGGCGGTAGCAGTTAGCTGCTAGCCTTTACTGTTGGCTATTATTTATTCAAACTATTACTATCGGGACCACTCAACCACCATATCCATTATCCCTTAATTTCCTCATCTCCCATCCTCTTCACTATCTTTTCATCATCCCGATAACTCCCGAAGTTTCGGGACGGGACTCATTTTAACATCACCCATTATCAAACAATCAACATCATTAACATATTAACCTGTCAACTTTATCAACTTTTACACTCTCTTCTTCTGGCAAGTTAGACACACTCCTTTATCATCCCGTTTCGGATTGCCCATTAAATGCAAGGAATGCCCTACCACATCAAACTGCAACAATTCTCCCATGGTACTTTTGATTTGCTGAATACGCGGATCACAGAATTCCAAAATCCGGGTGCATTCATTGCAAATCAAATGATCATGCTGACGAAAACCGTAAGAACGTTCATACAAAGCGAGGTTTTTGCCAAACTGATGCTTGGCTACCAAACCTGCATCCAGCAATAAATCCAGAGTATTGTATACCGTTGCGCGACTTACACGGTAATTACGGTTTTTCATGTGTACGTACAACGTTTCCACATCAAAATGCTCCTTACTGCTGTAAATTTCGTCCAGGATAGCAAAACGCTCCGGAGTTTTACGTTGCTGCTTTTGCTCCAAAAACTGTATAAACAGTTTCTTAACTTCCTCTTTTACAGCAGGTGAAACTTGATTTGATGGCATGCGATACTTCTTTTACGAGGTGCAAATTAAGCGTTTAATTTGGGGATTAAAACACACGTGGAAAGATTATGGACTGCTTTGATAACCAAATTACTAAATGAAGGTTAATTATTGAATAAGTCCATTATCATTGGTTTGATTCTACATATAAGAAGATTGGTTTGATAAGATTAAAGTGGTGTACCAATGGCAGGCAATACTCGCTATTTCCCCGCAATCCGAAATCGACACTCCGCAATCCGCATTTCCTCTATACTCTCACTTTACCAACTGCTGCGCATCTTCACGGCTTACTTTAATCAATGGACTGGCTGCTTTGATTTTATTCATCAATTCTTCAAGTTGGTTGGTGTCAAATACTTCAAGTTCTATTGAGCCTTCAAACATTCCCTCTTTCGACCCTACATGAATGGAATGCATATTGATTTGTAACTGTTTGGAAATAATATCCGTAATGGTGCTCACAATACCCACACTGTCAATTCCATTCAATTTTATATGGGTAATAAAGGCTCTTGATTTGCTCGCAGTATTGGCCCATTTCGAACGGATAATACGGTAACCATAATTGCTCATCAACCCTATGGCGTTCGGACAATTGGTACGGTGAATTTTCACACCCTCTCCAACCGTAACGAAACCAAATATATCATCTCCCGGAATGGGATTACAACATTTGGCAAAAGAGTATGGCATATCAATATCATCTCCTAAAATAACTGCATCAGAAGCAAGGTTCGGATTCGGTTTGGAGGATGAGTTGGCACGGGCTACACGGGCTTCAGCCGTATGTGTAATTTTCTGCTGTTTAACCTGTTCAAGTATTTTTTCAATATCCAGTTCCTTCTTGTCTATTTTTTCGTTGGCCACACGGTAATACAATTCGGCAACTGAAGGCAACTTGAAATAACTAAGTAAGTCTGTTAGTGACTCGCTGGTAAAGGGAATTTTATCCTGTGCAAATTTCCGTTCGATGATTTCCTTGCCCATGGAGGATGCGCGTAATTTCTCATGCTTAAACCAATCTCTGATTTTAGATTTGGCTTTGGCCGTTGCCACAAACTCCAACCACTCTTCTTTTGGTGTTTGTTTGGTAGATGTTAAGATCTCTACCTGATCACCATTGGTAAGTTTAAAGCTTAACGGCACCAATTTATTGTTCACCTTACCGCCAATACATTTCGAACCTAATTCGGAGTGTAAATCAAAAGCAAAATCAAGTATGGTAGCATTGGTAGGTAATTTGCGTAAATCCCCCTTGGGTGTGAACACAAATATTTCATCGGAAAATAGATTCAGCTTAAAATCATCAAGAAAATCAAGCGCATTCGAGTCAGCATTTTCCAGAATTTCGCGCACACGTGCCAACCACTCTTCTAACCCATCGCCACTTTGTTGCGCAGCATCTTTGTCTTTATATTTCCAATGGGCTGCATATCCTTTCTCCGCAATCTCATCCATACGGCTGGTACGAATTTGTACTTCAACCCATTTCCCCTGAGGTCCCATCACGGTAGTATGTAACGACTCATATCCATTTCCTTTGGGTGTTGAAACCCAGTCACGCAAACGGTCAGGATTGGGGCGGTAAAAATCCGTAATGATGGAATATGCTTTCCAACAATCTGATTTCTCATTTTCAAACTCACTATGTAAAATAATCCGAATGGCAAACAAATCATATACCTCTTCAAAAGGAATATTTTGTTTTTTCATTTTCGTCAAAATGGAATGAATTGATTTCGGACGGCCTTTGATTTCAAATTTAAAACCGGCATCATTTAAAGATGTGGTAATCGGTTCAATGAATTGTTTGATATACCGGTTACGTTGTGTCCTTGTCTCCTGTAACTTATCTTTTACAAAATTATAGTTATCCGGCTCCAGGTATTTAGTAGCCAAATCTTCCAATTCGGTTTTGATGGCATATAACCCTAATCGGTGAGCCAACGGAGCATATACATATTGCGTTTCGGATGCAATCTTCAGCTGCGATTTAGGACTCATCGAATCCAGTGTACGCATATTGTGCAAACGATCGGCAAGTTTAATCAGTATCACCCGAACATCATCACTTAGCGTAAGCAACATTTTACGGAAATTCTCCGCCTGCATAGACTTATCCTGCTGGTCGAATACACCTGAAATTTTTGTGAGTCCGTCAATAATCACAGCCACTTTCTCTCCAAACTGCATACGTATATCCGCCAGCGAAATATCTGTATCTTCAACTACGTCATGCAACAAGGCACATACAAGAGATGTTGTTCCCAACCCGATTTCTTCGGCACAAATTTGTGCAACAGCCAGCGGATGCATAATATAGGGCTCACCCGACTTTCTGCGCATATTCTTATGCGCATCAAGCGACAGGTTAAACGCCTCTCGAATAACTTTTTTATCCCCTTTTTCAAGGTTTCTTTTCGATGCCTTAAGTAAACTTCGGTATGCTTTTACGATCTCCTTATTTTCGAGTTCCGTTTCGGTCAACGCCTTCATAAATATTATCTCCCAGAGCAAAAATAACCATTTCTATCCCAATGGTAGCAATCCCTCCCAGCTATTTCACAACTATTTTACGTCTGATTGTGAGTACTTTTTTCACTTTTTTTGTGAATTATAAAAAAAGGCATACATTTGCCGTCCCTTAAGCGCATGTGGCGTAATTGGTAGCCGTGCCAGACTTAGGATCTGGTGCCGAAAGGCGTGGGGGTTCGAGTCCCTCCATGCGCACTTAATGTAAACACAAAATAAGACTGACTCGTCAGTCTTATTTTATTTTAAAGCAAAACAGAACAATGAACGTAACAATTGAAAAGAAAGATGCATTGAACGCAACCATAGCGGTAAACATTAGCAGTGCAGATTACGCTTCCGAAATTGATCAAAAGCTTAAAGCTTATCAGAAAAAATCAAATATCCCCGGTTTCCGTCCCGGAACCGCACCTAAATCCATGATCGAAAAAATGTTTGGAACAAGCGTATTGCTTGAAGCAGTGAACGCTGCAGCTTCTAAAGGATTGTTCGAGTATATCGACTCAGAAAAATTAAATATCTTAGGTCAACCGGTATTAACGGATGACAGCAAGATTGACGAATTGAATAAAACAGCTGACTATACTTTCAAATTTGATATCGGGCTAGCTCCTGAGTTTGAATTGAATGTTTCAGATAAAGATTCGTTCACCCGTTATGAAGTTATCATTGATGACGCGATGATCATGGACGAGATCGAACGTATGCAAAGACGTTTCGGTACACTGACTGATGAAGAAGTTGTGGGTGATAACGATATCATTTACACCAAAATGAGTGAATTGGATGATAACGGAAATGTAATAGAAGGTGGTGTAAACAACGATTCAGTTCCTGTATTGATCTCTTCCATTAAAAATGATGCCATCAAAAATGAATTGATGGGTGCATCAAAAGGAAAAGAAGTGGATGTAAATGTTTTCGATTTATTCGATAACCACGAAACTGAAATTTCACACGCCTTAAACATCAACAAATTGACAGTTGCTGATATCAGTAAAAACTTCAAATTGGTAATCAATGAAATTAAACGTAACGGTTTAGCTGAAATCAACAAAGATTTGTTTGACAAAGCATACAGCGATGGAAGTGTTAATACTATTGAAGAGTTAAAAGAGCGTATCAAAACGGAATTGCAAGCATACTTCAGCGGACAAGCTGATCACTTGTTCGAACATGAGCTAACTGATAGTTTAGTTGCTAAACAAAATATTCAATTGCCGGATTCATTTCTGAAACGTTGGTTAATCGACAGACATGCTGATAAATTCAACACTGAGAATGTTGACCAAAACTACGAGAATGAAGCACAATACTTACGCAATCATTTGTTTGAAGAAAAAGTATTGAGTACTGCAGGTGTGAAAGTAGAGGAAGCTGATATTAAAACTGCAGCGATGAACTACACACGTGGTATGTTCGGAGCATATGGTAATACCGGTTTCAACGATGAAATGCTGGAAAGCATTGTAGGGCCAAGCTTGCAAAAAGAAGATTACCGTTCTAAAATGATTAACCTTGCCGTATCGCAAAAAGTACGTGAGGTATTGAAATCAAAAGTTTCGGTAAACACTCAAATGGTAACTTCAGATGATTTTTTCAAAATTGTGGCAGAGCACAATGAAAAACATCACGCACACAATCATTAAGACTAAGTGTAATAATTTTGAGAAGCCTCAGCATGTAAATGCTGGGGCTTTTTTATATCCTAAGAAAAAACACAACAGTCCATTTCATTAAATCTAACGCACATCCCCATCCAAAATCCCATCCGTAACATCATCCCCCGATAAAAGAATATTCTCCGGAGAGGCAATGCAAGGGAAAAATTCATCCGATTGCTGCCATGTTGTTTCTATTGAATCATTAAGATAATAATAAAATTCGCTTCCCTTTACCTTTACTATAACAGGAGGTCTTGAACGTTCTCTACCTCCATTTATCCCAAACATTCCCTTGGGATAAAGTAAAGTGCTTTCATTAAGGTTAAATCTATCCTGGT
>JAZKGH010000256.1:0-10054 GCA_040386055.1 Bacteroidota bacterium | reverse complement strand
GATTCTGACCTGGAAATCATGCAGGAAGCAGCCAAAGTATTAGACGAGTTTAAAGTGCCCTATGAAATAACTGTTGTGTCGGCTCACCGAACACCTGAGCGTATGTTTGAATATGCTAAAACAGCCCGTGAGCGTGGTTTAAAAGTAATCATCGCGGGAGCAGGTGGTGCGGCTCATTTGCCGGGTATGGTGGCTTCTATTACCACCCTTCCTGTTATTGGTGTTCCGGTAAAACTAAAAACGCTCGATGGTATGGACTCATTATTGTCTATAGTACAAATGCCCGGAGGTGTTCCTGTTGCTGCGGTTGCTATTAACAATGCCAAGAATGCCGGTTTATTGGCTGTTCAGATTTTGGCTACACATGATACACATCTTGCCCATGAAATGCAGAAGTATAAAGACAACATGAAAGCTGAAGTAGAAAAAAAGGCTGCGATTGTGGAACAAGGAAAAAAATCAATCGGATTCAGCAAATAAGCAGTGCTTAGCTATCTTACTTTTTACAATATCATTGAATTTTTAGGAGCTGTTTGTAGCATTATTTACAGCGTTCTACTCATCCGTGAAAAATCCATTGGATGGTTTTTTGGTATCGCCTCTTCTATACTCGGAATCATTTTATTTATTGAGAGTAAGATCTATGCTCAGGCTATTATCAGCGTGTATTATGCCGGGATTGGCGTATATGGGTGGTTGTATTGGAAAAAAGCGGAACAACGTAATGAGCATATTCATAAATGGAAACCTATACAGCATTTTATGTATGCGGGGTTGTTTGTTTTACTTTCCCTCTTGTCTGCTTATCTGTTTGAAACCTATACAGATTCTCAAAACCCTTACCTTGATTCTTTTGTAACGCTGTTTGGGTTTTTAGCCTCTATTAAAGAAGCTCGCAAAATTCTCACCAGTTGGGTATATTGGTTTGGTATCAATGCGTTTTCTGTAGTATTATACTACAATCAGCATTTATATTTTTATTCCGGAATGATGGTGCTGTATGCTTTGATTTGTATTCCGGGTTATCTCAACTGGAAGAAGATCTACAATCAAAACCAGACTACTTCAGTTTAACTCTGCAACTCAATATTTTATGATCGCTGAACTCAAAAGCTTTGGCGTAATAGTCTGATGAAGTATAAGACGCATCGTATAAGATATAATCAATTCTGAAAGAAGGCATCGTCCCCACATAAGTACGACCGAATCCTGCTCCCGACTCTACAAATGCATCTTTCATTTTCCCTTTAACTGTGCGGAAAGCATAAGATGTTGGTGAGTCGTTAAAGTCTCCTGTTAATATGATCTTATGTGGTGAGCCGTCAATAAAGTCGCGCACTGCTTCCGCTTGTTTGGCTCGCTTTACAAACGCCCGTTTCAATTTTTTGGTAATCGTTGAATATTGAGTAACGACAGAATCATTTGTGAGATCCAATTTTTTTACGGCATCGTATTGTGGTGCCTCAAATTTGATGGATTGAAGATGCGTATTGATGATACGTACAGTATCGCCATGCGTAACAATATCCGTGAAAATGGTAAAGTTACTGGTCTCTTCCTGATGTTCCACAACACCCGAATCAACAATGGGATACCGACTGAAGATAACAATTCCCTTGCCATTCAAGGTTCCCATTTCGTCCGTTTCAAGATTATAAGCGTAGTATCCTTTCATCCTTTTGAACAAACGCTTAAACATATTTTTTTCTATGGAAGTATGATAATTGTGAAACTCCTGAAAGCATAATACATCAGGATTTAGCTTATCGAGCATCTCAAAAAAACGATCGGGTTGTTGAATCCTTTTATTCTCATATGCTCCAAAATATTTCGAGTTAAAACTCACAACAGAAAGACTATTAGTCTTGTCTGTTGATTTTTTAGCGCCAAACTGAATATAAGAAGGAAGAAATGTGTATCCTAGTATGATAACAATGAGTGAATATAAAAACTTAAGCTTAAACACAGCAATCCAATACAGAATGCATACACAGTTAAGGATTACCAACACCGGATAACCTAAGCCCAAAAAGGCAATGGGCCAGTATAATTCAGGGCTGACAAACGGTGCTGCATACGAAAGCAACAACGCTAGAATAGCAAGTCCGTTGAGAGCAAATACAATTCGGTTGATGATGAACATTAGTCGTTGCTTGCTTTAAATAATTGCTCTTTTTCCTTCTTACTAAGGCTATCATACCCCGACTTGGTAATCTTATCCAGAATTAAATCAATTTCTTCCTGACTAGGTTTGTCTGCGTTTTCCGTGCGCAAATAAGTAGTACGGTAATGCACCTTTACTTTTGATTTTTTCGTGAATAGATTCCTCATCCATTGTGGAAGTATGTGTTTCTCCTGGTACAAATATTTGATGTACAAAAACCCAAACAACGCACCACCAAGGTGTGCAATATGTCCACCCGGATTTTGTTGCGGGATACTTACAACATCCAATACTACTGTTACCAGCGCAATATATTTTAACCGAACGTTTCCAAACAGCAATAGTTGTATTGGATAGTTAGGCAGCAATGTTGCCGTGGCCACCACTACGGACAATACACCGGCTGAAGCTCCCAGTGCATAAGCACCCGGAACAGCATTCTGAAAAACAGGAAATATATTGTAGCAAACCAAAAAAAGTATTGCGCCCAAAATTCCGCCCCCAAAATACGCTTCGTATACTTTTTGATTACCGATATACTCATGCAATAAGTTACCTAACCAAAATAACCAAAGCATGTTGAACAGGATATGAAAAAATCCGTCATGTAAAAACATGTACGTAATGATGCTCCAAGGCTGCATTAATAATTTTCCGAGCGCTGCCGGTAGCATAAAATGCTGCAATGCCGGATTGATTGTATCTCCTCCAATGCCGGCAAAAAACATAAATACATTAACCAAAGCCGTCAATAAAAACACAGCCACATTCACAATGATGATCTTGCGAACAGCATTGTTGTTTTTATTGAACGTGTATTTTATTTCCTCGAGTAACGTCATCTTAGTAAAACGAATTTCTATTGGTTTTATTCCAAATCTTAATGAGTATAAACCCAAACAACATTCCACCCAAATGCGCAAAATGCGCCACATTGTCTGTGGGATTGTTGGCGATACCCTGGTATAGTTCAATGGCCCCGTATCCGATCACAAAATATTTTGCCTTGATCGGAATCGGTAAAAAAATCATCATGAGCTCGGTATTCGGAAACAACATTCCAAATGCAAGCAGCAATCCAAACACAGCCCCAGAAGCTCCAACTGTTGGCACATTTAACTTTCGCTGAACCATTGCATCGGCAATTTCCATAGAGCTTTGCGCAAATTGCGGGTTTTGTGGTTGTGCCTGCCATTGGCTTACAAATTCATTCACAACGCTACTATGGGCAAGAGCGGCATCTTTATCTATCAACCGAACAAATGCATCAATATTAGGATCCAGAGCGTAAGTGGCGATAGCGCTCTTGAGTGAATAAATTTCTATGGCGTTTACACCCAGCAGTAATGCCGCTGCACCAAATGCCGTAACAAAGTAATAAATGAAAAACCGTTTCGGCCCCCAATAGTTTTCAAGTACATTCCCAAACATCCACAGTGAAAACATATTGAAAAATAAATGCATAAAGCTACCATGCATGAACACGTGGGTGATTAGCTGGTAAGGTTTAAAATGGGTGGACTCCGGAAAGTACAACCCCAGTGTTTCATTTAAACTGTAATTGTAACGTGTTTCCAGTACCATATTGGCCAAAAAACAAAGCCCATTGATAATGAGTAGATTTTTAACAACTATGGGTATTATCGAAAAGCCGGAACGGAATGAACTCATGAATGAAATGTATAAGGTTCAAAAATAAAAAAATAGCTGTCATTGCTGACAGCTATTTTCAGTAATACTTATAAACAACCACACCGAAAGTAGCCGGGGGTGAACACTTTTTAACCTAAGTATGCTTTTAAGATTTTGCTCTTCGATGATTTGCGCAACCTGCGAAGGGCCTTTTCTTTGATCTGACGAACACGTTCACGTGTCAATCCGATTTTTTCACTGATATCTTCCAGTGTATGTGCCGGACCGCCATCCAATCCGTAGTAAAACTTCAATACATCTTTCTCTTTTTCAGAAAGGGTTGAAATAACACGGTTGATTTCTTTCTGTAAGGATTCGTTGATTAACTGAACATCGGGACGAGGCTCATCGTTGCTATCCAGGATTCCCAATAACGTATTGTCTTCACCATCTGTTAACGGAGCGTCAATAGACAAGTGGCGACCGGTAGAACGCATAGCGTTTTCTACTTCCTGGATTGGAATTTCCATTTCAATGGCAATTTCCTCAACAGTTGGTTCGCGCTCTAAGCGTTGTTCCAATTTGGCTGCTGTGCTACCAATACGACCGATAGAACCTACTTTATTCAATGGCAAACGAACAATACGGGATTGATCGGCCAAAGCCTGAAGGATAGACTGACGGATCCACCATACTGCATATGAGATGAATTTAAATCCGCGTGTTTCATCAAAACGTTTGGCCGCTTTAATTAAACCCAAGTTTCCTTCGTTAATTAAATCACCCAGGGTTAACCCTTGATTTTGGTATTGTTTTGAAACGGAAACAACGAAACGTAAGTTTGCGTTTACCAATCTCTCCAACGCCACCTGATCACCTTCACGTATTCTTCGCGCCAATTCAACCTCTTCCTGAGCGTCAATCATTGGAACTTTACTAATCTCGTTAAGGTATTTATCGAGTGATTTGCTTTCGCGGTTGGTAAACTGTTTGCTAATTTTGAGCTGCCTCATATCTGTATATAACTCTCTTTCTTTTTAAAAGGATTGCGAATTTCGAGAAAAGATAACGTTTTTTAACACAATGTCAACAAGATACCCACAATTATTTAGCCAGCAGACAGTTACAATAGGTGATTTTAATCAACCCTAGATAAATCAACTTTGGCGAGATGTTTGTTTGGAGCGGCTTTGCGCAGTTATCAACTCTTTACTTTAAACGATTACCTTACTAAAAACTGTATCTTAGCCCGCTAAATAAACACAAAAATGTCTGAATATCCTCCTTGTCCTTCCTGCAAATCAACATTTACATACGAATTAGGCGAATTGCTGGCCTGCCCAGAATGCGGCCACGAGTGGAGCCCCACAACAGCAGAAGAAGCAACTACAGAAGTTGGTTTGGTTGTAAAAGATAGTAACGGAGCTATCCTGCAGAATGGCGATTCGGTGATCGTTATTAAAAATCTACCCGTAAAAGGATCTCCTAAAGATATTAAAGTTGGTACTAAAGTGAAAAATATCCGTTTAGTGGATGGTGACCACAATATTGATTGTAAAATTGACGGCTTTGGTTCAATGGCGTTGAAGTCGGAGTTTGTGAGGAAAGCATAACTCTTCTTGGTCTTTCAGATTAATTTCAAAAGCCGCAGATTACGCAAATTTAATAAATTGAATTTGCGTAATCTGCGGCTCAACTCTTTCACAACGGGCTATGCAGCTCTTTGAAACGACCAAAATAGTTTTAACTCAAGACATTAAACACCAGCAAGCTACTTAGGTAAGCAAGTACAGTCATGTATATAAATTGTACAGCAGCCCATTTCCAACTTTTGGTTTCTGTTTGCACAACACTTACCGTGCTCATGCATTGCAAGGCAAACGCATAAAACACCATCAGGGATAATACTGTAGCAACCGAAAAAATGGGTTTCCCGGTAAGGGGGTCTTTTTCATTGCTCATCTTTGTACGAATCGAATGTAAATCACTTACATCCCCTCCAACACTATAAATAGTGCTCATAGTTCCAACAAACACTTCTCTGGCAGCTAATGAGGTAAGCAGCGCAATTCCTATCTTCCAATCAAAGCCAATGGGTTTGATAACCGGCTCAATTAGTCTTCCAAATTCTCCAGCGTATGATGCCTGAAGTCTTTCGGTGCTTTTTTGTGTAGCGAGTTCTTCAACAGTAAACGGTTGACTGGCATCCACAGCTAAAGCCATATACTTTTCATCGATGCGTTTCATGCTATCCGTTGGACCAAATGAAGCAAGCGCCCAAAGAATAACAGATACTGCTACAATGATTTTTCCTGCACCCCAGACAAATGCTGAACCCTTATCATACAAGGTGATCAGAAGATTGTTAAAAATGGGAAGTTTGTAACTAGGTAACTCCATTAAAAAGAAATTCTTGCGTTCTGCTTTAATAAAAAACTTAAAAATAAACGCACTGAACAATGCTGCTGCGAAACCTAACAGATACATCAGCATCAATACAATTCCATGCAAATTAAAGGGTCCCCATTTAGCGTCTTCCGAAATCAACATCGCAATCAATAGTGTATATACAGGTAATCGTGCACTGCAACTCATTAAGGGTGTAACCAAAATGGTAATGAGCTTTTCCTTTTTGTTTTCAATACTGCGTGTTGCCATGATGCTTGGAACAGCACAGGCCATTCCACTAATCAATGGAACAATGGATTTACCATTCATACCAAACGGGCGCATGATCCGATCCATAATAAATCCCACACGGGCCATATAACCAACATCTTCGAGGATGGCAATGAAGGCAAACAGAATAATAATTTGCGGCAGAAAAACCATTACACCACTTAATCCGGCCAGCACACCATGCACCAGCAGATCATTGAGCACACCAGCAGGCAAGGTTCGTTCCACCCATTCTGATGATTTTAAAAATCCGATTTCTACCCATTCCATTGGAAGTGTACTCCAGGAGAAAATTGCCTGAAATACCAAAAATAATAATCCCAGAAAAATAGCAATCCCGGCAAACCGGTGCGTTAGTATTTTATCGGCCCTTTGCGTAAAGGTACGAGCCAGCGTTCCGGGCTTTTGCTTACGACTCAGTCTCACCGCATCATCAATCATATGGTAGCGTTCCAGAATTTCTTTTTCCTGAAAGGCACGTGCATCAAACTGATGGCGGTCAAAAATCTCTCGTATTTGTTTGGATTTTGTGCTGATTAAATGGGCCGCATTGATAGCATACTGAAGCGCTGCATAGTGATTACGCTTATCTGTAAATTCGCTTACCTCATCCAAAAATTTCGTATCCAGAAAATCAAGTGAAAAATATTTTACCCGATTACGCACATGTTCATCAAGTAATTTCTCCTTAATTTCTTTTACTCCTGTACGTTTGCGTGCATTAATAGAAAGCACCGGAATATTCAATGCTTCCGAAAGTACTTTCTCGTCATAAAAAATGCCTCTGCGCTCGGCAAGGTCAACCATGTTGAGTGCCAGTATCACAGGAACACCCAAATCGGCAACCTGTGTGAGCAGTAATAAATTTCTTTTGAGATTAGATGCATCTGCAATAAACAATACAAGATCCGGGAAGTTGGTTTCCGATTTGTTGCGCAACAACTCATACGTTACCAGTTCATCTGCAGATTTGGGGTATAAGCTGTACGTTCCGGGCAAATCAATGATCTGAGCTGTAATATCATCGCTGAGTTTGGTGGTTCCTGTTTTTTTCTCAACGGTGGTTCCGGGAAAATTGCTCACCTTATAATTCAGACCCGTGAGCGCATTAAACAATGATGTTTTACCGCTATTCGGATTACCAACCAATGCAACCGTGAGTTCCTGTTTCAAAGCAAATCTATTTCAATGTCGGTTATCATCGCGTGGCGAATACATACACCGAACGGTTCGTTACTTATTTAATTTTAACCACTACACAATTTGCATCTTCCAGACGCAAACACATTTTGTATTCTCCCACCCTGATGGCAATGGGGTCGCCAAACGGTGCAATGTTTTCCAGCGCAACTGTTTCGCCCGGTAACAAACCCATCTCCAGCAGTTTTAGCGAGAGCTCATTGTCATTGATTTGTACCACCAATGCTTCTTGTCCGAACGTCAATTGTGAAAGTTTCATGGTTACTTCTTTCATGCAGCACACTGTAAAAACAGCAGTTTCATTTTTAAGACTGCGAAAATAATCTATTTTTGGAATCAATCTAAATAAGATTTAACTCATGAAATTGGTTGGTTTCACTATTGTTCGCAACGCCCTCAAATACGATTATCCCATTATGGAATCCATCCGTAGTATTTTACCCATTGTTGACGAATATATTGTGGCTGTAGGGAACTCCGAAGATGAAACGCGCACATTAATTGAGTCTATCGGTTCATCCAAAATCCGGATTATAGATACTGTATGGGACGATAGCTTACGCGAGGGAGGTCGAGTTTTGGCCGAAGAAACCAATAAAGCGTTTGATGCCATTAGCGATGCCGACTGGTGTTTTTATTTACAGGGAGATGAAGTGGTGCATGAAAAATACCATGCAGAAATTGTAGCAAGCTGTGAAAAATATGCAACACAAAAAGAGATAGATGGATTGTTATTTAAGTATGAACATTTTTACGGGAGTTATGATTATGTAGGCGATTCACGCACCTGGTACAGGAATGAGATCCGCATTATCCGTAATGATAAAAACATCCGCTCCTACCGCGATGCACAAGGGTTTAGAAAGAATGGTAAGAAGCTGAAAATAAAAGCGATTGATGCTTACATCTTCCATTATGGTTGGGTAAAAGATCCACGCTTTCAACAAGCCAAACAGGAGAATTTTCACAAGATGTGGCACGATGATTCGTGGGTAAAAGAGAATGTAGCAGAAGCCAATGCATACGACTACTCTATGATTGATTCGCTGCAAAAATTTAAGGGAACACATCCCGTTGTAATGGCAGAACGCTTGAAACGAATGAACTGGAACTTCAGTTGGGACGTGAGTAAAAAGAAATTTAAATTGAAAGAATGGTTGCTGTATGCAATTGAAAAGAGAACCGGAGTGAGGTTATTTGAATATAAGAATTATGAGGTGAGTTGAAGAGGCTATCTTTTAAAAATAACCTTTCTTCTGATCGGAGATATTGTTTCTGTTTGGTTTAGTTGTCCATTAATCTCGTAATAGGTCCAAAGTCCAACACTGAACTGATTGTCGGGGGTATTTGCCTGATCAGTACTTCCTTCTTTCAATCCCGTTATTAGTGTTCCAGTTGATTGTAGTTTTCCATTTTCATAAAAATTCAACTCGGTCCAGAATTTTGTTCCCACCAGTACTTTACCTTTCAGGTATTTATGCATTGTCATTAAAGAATCTGTGGTTTGTTTACTTAATTCAACCCTAACCTTTTTTGCAATCCACAAACCATTGTATCGTTGTTTACTATTGGGGGAACCTATGAAATAATAAACCCAATCATTGTATCGGGAAGTGTTTTTCTCGGGTGGTCTTACTATTCCACTATCGGTAAAATAACTTACACTTTTATACTTTAATGATTGAATGTATATTTCTTCATATGATCTTCGATCATTGCCTCTATTGCGCCATTCGTAATAGGTATAACCTAATGGATTGCCGGTTCTTTTAGCAATCATTTTCTTGGATGAATCAAGTATGATCCTATCAGGCATGGTTTCGGGATTGCAAAACACACAGTCACCTTTTTTAAACGTTACCCTCTCCTGAATGATATAGAACCCATTTACAGGAATGAGGTCCGTATTTTGTCCGAATCCGATTAATGAGGTTATTAATGAAGACAAAAGAAAGAGTCCGTGTTTTATCATTTTAAAATCCTTATTAAACGGCAGACAAGTCGAACTGGAGGTGGATTATAATGCACCTAGCTTCTGCATATCGTGAAGTTCTTTATAAAGACCTTCTTGTTGCAATAATTCCTGATGTGTACCTTGTTGCACAATTTGTCCTTTATCCAATACCACAATTAAGTCGGCACTGATGATGGTGCTTAAACGGTGCGCGATAACAACCGTTGTTCGACCTTTCATTACATTGGATAGAGCCTCTTGAACCAAGCGTTCAGAGGTAGTATCCAATGCAGATGTTGCCTCATCCAGAATTAAAATTTGTGGGTTTTTATTTACAGCACGTGCAATACTGATGCGTTGTTTTTGACCGCCACTCAGCTTGTTTCCACGGTCACCAATATTGGTTTGAAAACCGCTATCTGTTT
>JAZKGH010000255.1:0-3560 GCA_040386055.1 Bacteroidota bacterium | reverse complement strand
CAGGATGCAATGGGAAAAACACCGGGAGACTATTCTAAAGAACAGGAAAATACTGAAATGACTGAATTACTTTCCGACTAAAACAAAAGAGGCTGCTATCGTTTCCGGTAGCAGCCTTTCTTTTGAGGTGTTTGAATAATCACTCCTTCATAAATTTCGTAAAATATTGATTATTCATTTGCGAGATATAGATCATGTACAATCCAGGGGTTAACATCTGAACATCTACTCTATTCTCAGCATCTTTGACTACTTGTTGTTTAACAAGCTTACCATTCATATCATAAATCGTAACATGCGCATCTTCTTTATCTGATAATGTGTAATAAACCATTGAACCAACCGGGTTCGGATGAATATTTAAGGGTGTTGCGTTCATCACTTCTTTCAATCCTACGTTGAAGAGTGTTATTTCGGCAGCAGCTTTCTCTACACAACCATTCACGTCTGTCACTTTCATCATAACCGTTTTCTTTCCTGCTGTTGGAAATGTTTTCGAAAGGGTAGCCGCACCATTCAGCACATCCGGAATAGCACCCATAAATAGCCAATCGCGTTTAGTGGTTTGAAATGTGGTATCGGTAAAACTTACAGTAAGTTCATTTACATTAGCAGTAAATCCAGCCTTTGGCGATGTAAAAACCGTTGCAGGAATAGTCGGTGATGGTTTGGAACATCCGGTAGCAGTATCAATTGCAATGGCACGTAAAATATCTCCTGATTTAAGAACAGATAATTTGCTAATGGTGGAGAAGGTAACAGTGTCTGATACTGTCGCATTAATGGTGCTGAATGACGCTGTATCATTATTTCTGAACAATTTGAAATGATCCGCTTCACTCTTAGCATTAAATACAGCAATTGTATGAACGGATGAATCACTTGAACATAACGCTCCCACAATTCCAATTATCGGTTGTTTAGAAATTGGATTAATACCTGTAACCTGAATGGTTGTATCAACTCTCGGACACCCAACATTATTGGAGTCCACCATTTTGATGGCATATGTATTGACTCCTATATTAACAAGAGTCGTATGGGTTGTTTTTGTGCCATAAGGACCATTTTCAAAACTGATACCCACTTTTGCAGAGCCGATATTAGTAATAGAAATATTTGCAAGTCCTACATCTGCTGCGGAAATCAAACAAGCCGTTTTATTAAATGTAACTTTATATGAAAGCGGAGAGCAAGCACCGTTAGTACAAACCAATGTACCGATATTTCCTCTTGAACACAATGCGGCATCAATTGCCCGTACTTTTATCTGAACATTTGAATTAGGTGCTAAGCCATTAATGGTATGTGTAAGCGAACCACTTGGCGTTATCCATGTTTTTCCTGTATCAATACTTACCTCGTATCCTGATGCACCTGTAACTGCTGCCCAGTCAAAGGAAACCGATGAAGTAGTTTTGGTGCCACAAGTAAGATTTGGTGCCGGTAATAACGGTTGAACATAAACCAGTTTACGAATAGTATCACTGTTACATCCCGAACCGGTAACAACCAATCCGATATTACGCAAACCCGAAGCAAACGGAGCCTTAAACGTTGATAATGCTCCGGTGTATTTTAATGTATTGTTATCGAAAAACTGATAGTTTGTGAATGGAGTGCTGGATGAAACCAATAGTGAATCGGCCGAGCAAATGCTGTCTTTTGAAACAGTTAATATAGGAACAGGTTTGGCTTGTGCAGCTAGTGTTACATTAGCACTTGTTGCAAAACAACCGTTAGTGGTGTTGGTTACTTTCACCTTGTATACACCCGGTGTTACTGTTTTAAGATTGGGAGTTGTTTCATTGCCAGGTGACCATGAATAGGTAAACAATGAGTTAAAGTTTGCTGCAAGTGTCACTGAATCATTACCACAAATATTTACAGATCCCGCAGGAGATATTGTCGCAGCCGGTTTGGGAACGACATTTACAAATACTGTAGTAGTTGCAGATGAGCCAAATGAATTTGTAGTTTTGAGGGTAATCGTTTTTTGAGTGGCGGTTGTAAAAACCACTCTTGGATTTTGTTGTGCTTGCAATGTAGGATTTGTTATTCCTGAAAAAGTCCAGGCGTATGATGTTGGAGAATTAATACCACTACCTAAAAGATTTAAGGTATCTCCAAGACAAACAGTGTTATTAGCGGGTATTCCATCAATAACGGCTGTTGGCATATTCGTAAACTCCTGTACAGAAACTGATTTCGAATAAATCTGATCTCCTGTACTATTATTGTCACCGTTAGCAGCATTTACAATTGCGTAAAAAGAGATAATGCCAGCGCCTGTGGGAGGAGCAACCCATGTGAAACTCCAACTTTTGGTTCCCGATCCGGCAGTTCCCGAGGCGTTATGCGTAACATATCCTCCGGTTAACGCTTGAGAGCCCGTTCCCGCAATCAATGTTCCGACTTTAGCAAAACTTCCGTTTATGGAAGTAAACTGAAAACCCCATTTGTTGATTCCTGAAATGGTATGAGAAACCGTTATAGTATAAGAAGATCCGGGCATATACCCATTGGCAGGAATATTATGTGTAATTGTCATATTATTCCAATTCGTACCTGAAATAATAACGGCCCCTCCATGGCAACTTGTACAGTTTCCATCGCCCGGAGCATTCGTATTTCCGGCAGGAGCACCTGTCCCATTGGTAAACGAATAATAGGAAGAACAAACCAATAAGAGAATAAAAACAGATTTAATAAGATGTTTAAGTAGTTGTTTTTTCATATGTCAGTATTACGATGCCTCATTGTTAAAAGTTGGGTGGAAGTTATTTTTTCTGTTTATTGCATCCAGTGAGACCATTTCTTTTCATTTTTTATATTTTGCATTTTATTCATACTCAAGCTCAACCGGGTATAAACGTTGTAATGACAAATGACACATTAAAACCTTTTAATATGGTCAAAGATTACTTCGCAGGAACCGGTGTTGCAGTGAACAATGTTTTGTACAAGGGTTCCCCTGATGCTCTTGGAATATTCTCAGATTCAATCCGTTTAACCGGATTTACTAAGGGCATAATCATTTCGAGTGGAAGAGTAGAATTATTTCCCGGAAAAAATAGCAGACCCAATGCCGGTGCTAACTTTGGACGGAATTTCTTTTTTGATGAGGACTTCATCACCAGTGCGGATATGTGTGATGGTGCGGTATTGGAATTTGATTTCGTTCCCTCTTACGACAGTATTGCGTTTCGTTTTGTCTTCGGAAGCGATGAATATCCTGAGTTTGTGGGCAAAAACTTTAACGATGCTTTTGCATTACTGGTTAAACCCAAATTCGGAAAAAATACAAAACCAAAAAATATCGGAATACTGCCCAATGGCACAACAGTGATGATTAACAATGTAAACCACAAAAAAAACAGTGAATGGTATGTGGCTAACGATTATTTTGAGGCTCCTCTATACCGGGAACTGGAATATGATGGCTTAACCAAACCCATTGTAGCTGCCTGCAGAGTTATTCCCAACCAACCGTATCACCTAAAAATAATTATTGCTGATCTGGAAGATTGTGACTATGACTCGGGAGTATTATTGGAAGC